>JASBUE010000083.1 GCA_030148045.1 Candidatus Tenderia sp. | reverse complement strand
AGAGGAGGATGGCGAAGGGGATTATTCGGTCGATGAGAAGGCCAAGCAGGTGTTTCTCACCGAAGAGGGCCACCAGAAGGTGGAAGAGTTGCTGGTCGAGAACGGCCTGCTACAGGAGGGCGAGAGTCTCTACGATGCGGCCAACATCGCCCTGATGCATCACCTCAATGCCGCGTTGCGCGCCCATGCCCTGTTTCAACGCGATGTGGATTATATCGTGCAGAATGGCGAGATCGTTATCGTCGACGAGTTCACCGGCCGCACCATGCCGGGGCGGCGCTGGTCCGACGGCCTGCACCAGGCCATCGAGGCCAAGGAAGGGGTGAAGATCCAGAACGAGAACCAGACCCTGGCCTCGATCACCTTCCAGAACTATTTCCGCCTCTATAACAAGCTCTCCGGCATGACCGGCACCGCCGACACCGAGGCCTACGAGTTTCAGGAGATCTACGGCCTTGAGGTGGTGGTGATTCCACCCAACAAGCCGACCCAACGCAATGACATGGGCGATCTGGTCTATCTCAACCAGCAGGACAAGTTCAACGCCATTCTCGAGGACATCAAGGATTGTCACGGCCGCGGTCAGCCGGTGCTGGTGGGCACCACCTCCATCGAGGTGTCCGAGTTGCTGTCAGGTTTTTTGGATAAGAGCAAGATCAAGCACGAGGTCCTGAACGCCAAGCAGCACGCCCGCGAAGCGGAGATCGTGGCCCAGGCGGGCAGCCCCTGCGCGGTCACCATCGCTACCAACATGGCCGGTCGCGGGACCGATATCGTATTGGGGGGCAGCCTCGATGCGGAACTGGAAAAGGCCGATCCCAACGACGAGGTGGCGGTGCAGCGTATCCGCTCAGAATGGCAGCAGCGCCATGACCAGGTGCTTGAGGCCGGCGGCCTGCACATCATCGGCACCGAGCGCCACGAGTCACGCCGTATCGACAACCAGCTGCGCGGCCGTTCCGGACGCCAGGGCGATCCGGGCTCGTCGCGCTTCTATCTCTCCCTGCAGGATAACCTGATGCGCATCTTCGCCTCGGACCGCGTCTCCATGATCATGCAGAAGCTGGGCATGGAAGAGGGCGAGGCCATCGAGCATCCCTGGGTCAGCAAGGCGATCGAGAATGCCCAGCGCAAGGTGGAGGGGCACAACTTCGATATTCGTAAGCAGCTGCTCGAATACGACGACGTGGCCAACGACCAGCGCAAGGTAATCTACGAACAGCGCAACGAGCTGATGGCCTCGGACGACATCTCCGAGACCATCAAGGGTATCCGTGCCGACGTGGTCAATGGGGTCATCAGCGAATTCGTGCCGCCGCAAAGTCTCGAGGAGCAGTGGGATGTGCCGGGGCTGGAGCAGGCCCTGGAGCATGAGTTCGGCCAGCACATGCGGGTACAGCAATGGCTGGATGAGGATGACGAGCTGCACGAAGAGACCCTGCGCCAGCGCATCCTGGCTGAGATCGAGACGGCTTATCAGAAGAAAGAGGAGCAGGGCGGCAGTGAAGTGCTGCGCCATTTCGAAAAAGCAGTCATGCTGCAGGTGCTGGATACCCAGTGGAAGGATCACCTGGCCGCCATGGATTACCTGCGTCAGGGTATTCACCTGCGCGGCTATGCGCAGAAGAATCCCAAGCAGGAGTACAAGCGCGAAGCCTTCGAGATGTTCACCCAGCTATTGGAGCGTATCAAGCATGAGGTGGTGGGTATCCTCTCCAAGGTACAGGTGCAGACCCAGGCCGACGTCGAGGCGGTGGATGAGCAGCGCCGCAGTCATGGTGATATGCAGTTTCAGCATGCCGATGCCTAGGCGCTGCCGGAAAGTGAGGTCGGGTCAGCGCAGGGCGATCACCCCCAGCCCTTTGTGCGCGAAGGCCGCAAGGTCGGCCGCAATGAACCGTGCCCCTGTGGTTCAGGCAAGAAGTACAAGCAGTGCCACGGTAAATTGAACTAAATCCCATGCCTGTCGGTTTGTCTGGACTGCCCGAGCTGTTGCCGGTCACGGGGATTCGCTGGGGCGTTGCCGCGGCGGGTATCAAGCGCTCCGGCCGCAATGACGTGGCCCTGATGGAGATCGCGCCGGGGGCGACTACCGCGGCGGTCTATACCCGCAATGCCTTCTGCGCCGCGCCAGTGGCCCTGGCCAAGCGCCACGCTGCCGCCGCGGCCACCCGCTATCTTCTCATCAACAGCGGTAACGCCAATGCCGGCACCGGAGAACCCGGTAAGCAGGCTGCATGGGCGAGTTGCCAGGCGTTGGCCGAATTGGTTGACTGTCAGGCCGAGGCGGTGCTGCCATTCTCCACCGGCGTCATCGGTGAGCCCCTGCCGGTGGAGCGCATCCGCCAGGCGCTGCCTCAGGCCGTCGCCGGTCTGGGCGGGCAGGGCTGGGAGGCGGCCGCCCGTGCCATCATGACCACCGACATCGTGCCCAAAGGCATCTCCAAGCAAGTTCAGCTGGGCGGCAAGACCGTCACGATCACCGGCATCGCCAAGGGCTCGGACATGATCAAGCCGGACATGGCCACGATGCTGGCCTATGTGGCCACCGATGCCGGTGTGGCGCAGAGCCTCTTGCAGCAAACCCTGCGGCAAGCGGTCAACCTTTCCTTCAATAGCATTACCGTGGACGGCGACACCTCTACTAATGATGCCTGCGTGCTGGTGGCCACCGGCCAGGCGAGTGTAGCCTTCGCGTCAGAGTCGGAGGCGGGATTCGCCGAGTTTGCCACCGCCGTCACCCAGGTGTGCCAGGCCCTGGCCCAGGCCATCGTGCGCGACGGCGAGGGGGCGACCAAGTTCATTACGATTGATGTCCAGGGCGGCCGTGACGCGGCCGAGTGCCGCCAGGTGGCCTACACCGTGGCCCATTCGCCGCTGGTCAAGACCGCCTTCTTCGCCTCCGATCCCAACTGGGGCCGTATCCTGGCGGCAGTGGGCCGCGCCGGGTTGGATAGGCTCGACGTGGACAAGGTCGCCATCCATTTGGGTGATGTGTGTATTGTCAGGGACGGCGGCCGCGCCGCCGACTACACGGAAGCGGCCGGCCAGGCGGTGATGGGTAAAGAGGAAATCACCATTACCATCGAATTGGGACGGGGCAATACTGAGGCGCGAGTGTGGACCACGGATCTTTCCTACGACTACGTCAAGATCAACGCCGAATATAGAACCTGATTCAGCTTCCTATTGGTCTGCTGCAAACAAAAAACCCGCTGCAGCGGGTTTTTTGTGGAAGCGATCAAGCGGCTTGATTACTTGATCTTGGCTTCCTTGTACATCACATGCTTGCGTACCACGGGATCGAATTTCTTGATCTCCATCTTTTCGGGCATGTTGCGCTTGTTCTTGTCGGTGGTATAGAAGTGACCGGTACCGGCGGAAGACACCAGTCGGATCTTTTCGCGTGCACTCTTTGCCATGATTCGGTCTCCTTAAATCTTCTCGCCGCGGGCACGGATATCGGCCAGCACGTTATCGATGCCGCGCTTGTCGATGATGCGCATCCCGTGTGACGACACGCGCAGTTTCACCCAGCGCTTTTCGCCCTCCACCCAGAAACGGTGGGTGTGAAGGTTGGGCAGAAAACGGCGCTTGGTTTTGTTGTTGGCATTGGAGACATTGTTCCCGACCATCGGGCGCTTGCCCGTCACCTGACATACTCTCGACATGAGTCTTTCTCCAAAATGAATTCTTTTGACGCTGCTGCGGCGCAGGAAGGGCGAATTTATACCAGATTTGCCGGGATGGTTTCAAGTAAAAAGCTGTTTTGGCAGGAAAATAATCTCGCCGGCCGGCGCGGCTCGGTGACGATTCGCTGCCAAAACAGCCGCTTAGCCGAATTTCTCACAGCAGCCCGTTTTCGGCAAACGAGGTCACCTGGCCGTCGCCGACCACGAAGTGATCCAGTAAACGGATGTCCACCAGGCCCAAGGCATCGCGCAGGCGTTGAGTGATCTGGTGGTCGGCAAGACTCGGCTCGGCGATGCCGGAGGGGTGGTTGTGGGCCACGATCACCGCCGCGGCGTTGTGGTGCAGGGCGCGCTTGACCACTTCGCGCGGATAGACGCTGGCGCCGTCGATGGTGCCGGCGAACAGTTCCTCGAAGCGAATCACGCGGTGGCGGTTATCCAAGAACAGCCCGGCGAAGACCTCGTGCGGGTAATCGCGCAGGCGGGCGCAGAGAAAGCGGCGGGTGTCCTGCGGGCTGGTGAGGGCGGCGCCGCGGCGCAGCCGTTCGTCCAGGTGGCGCCGCCCCATCTCCAGGGTAGCCTGCAGTTGCACGAACTTGGCCATGCCCAGACCTTTGGCGCGACAAAAGCTTTGCTGATTGGCATCCAGCAGGGCGCGCAGGCCGCCGAACTCATCCAGCAGTTCGCGCGCCAGATCGACGGCGGTCTTGCCGCTGATGCCGGTGCGCAGGAAGATGGCCAGCAGCTCCGCATCCGAGAGGGCGGCCGGGCCCCGTTGCAACAGTTTCTCGCGCGGCCGTTCGTCCACCGGCCAATCGGTAATCGCCATCTGCCTACCCTCATCGAATTGGTTGTTGTGCTTCGATTTATTCCCCCGAGAGTGGTATGTTATCCCTCTTAATTCAATCGCGCCATTAGGAGTCGAACTTGCCGTCAGTCACGGGCCTGGGAGGCCGTCGTATCATCGTCGGGATCAGCGGGGGCATCGCGGCCTACAAGAGCGCCGAACTGGTGCGGCGCCTGCGTCAGGCGGGCGCCGAGGTGCGCGTGGTGATGACGCCGGCGGCGCGGGAATTCATCACCCCCTTGACCCTGCAGGCCCTGTCGGGCAATCCGGTACATAGCGATCTGCTCGATCCCAACGCCGAGGCGGCCATGGGCCATATCGAACTGGCGCGCTGGGCCGACGCGGTGCTGGTGGCGCCGGCCAGCGCCAACGTTATCGCCCGCCTGGCTCAGGGCCTGGCGGATGACCTGTTGACCACCCTGTGTTTGGCCACCGAGGCATCGCTGTTCGTGGCGCCCGCTATGAACCGGGTGATGTGGGCCCATCCGGCGACCCGGGTCAATTGCCAGTTGCTGCAACAGCGCGGTGTCAGCCTGTTGGGGCCGGCGGCGGGCGAGCAGGCCTGCGGCGAAACCGGCGCCGGGCGCATGCTCGAGCCCGATGACCTGATCCAGGCCCTGGTCGATCATCTGCGCCAGGGCCCCTTGGCCGCCTGCCGGGTGCTGGTGACCGCCGGGCCGACGCGCGAGGCTATCGATCCGGTGCGCTATATCAGCAATCACAGCTCCGGCAAAATGGGCTATGCCGCGGCCGCGGCCGCGCTGGCCGCCGGGGCCGAGGTGGTGTTGGTCAGTGGTCCCACCGCGCTGGACTGTCCGCGCGGGGTAAGCTGTCGGCGAGTCGAAACCGCCGCCGAGATGTCGCAGGCGGTGCAGGAGCAGGTCGGTGCGTGTCAGATATTCATTGCCGCCGCCGCCGTGGCCGACTACCGTCCGCGCCGGGCGCAGGACGAGAAGATGAAAAAGCGCGCCGCGGAACTGAACCTGCCGTTGGAGCGCACCGAGGATATTCTTGCCACGGTGGCCGGCATGGCTAATCGGCCGTTCACCGTGGGCTTCGCCGCCGAAACGAGCGCGCTTGAGGCCCATGCCGTGGACAAGCTGCAGCGTAAGCATCTGGACATGATCGCCGCCAACTGGGTCGGCGAAGGATTGGGTTTCAATGCCGATGACAACGCCCTGACGCTCTTCTGGGTGGACGGCAAACAGGAGATACCGCGCGCCGACAAGGCCGTCGTGGCGCGGGAGTTAATCGCGATTATCGCTGAGAGGTACCATGCAAAAAGTACAAGTCAAAATTCTCGATGACCGGATCGGTACGGCGTTCCCGCTGCCCCATTACGCCACTCACGGCGCCGCGGGCATGGACCTGCGCGCCTGTATCGATGAGCCAATCATGCTCAATCCCGGTGATACTGAACTGATCCCCACCGGCATCGCCATTCACCTCGGTGACCCGGCGCTGGCTGCGGTGATCCTGCCCCGTTCCGGGCTGGGTCACAAGCACGGCATCGTGCTGGGCAATCTGGTGGGGCTGATCGATTCCGATTATCAGGGCCAGTTGTTTGTCTCCTGCTGGAATCGCGGCCAGGAACCCTTCGAAGTCAGGGTGGGGGAGCGTATCGCCCAGCTGGTGTTCGTGCCGGTGGTGCGGGCCGAATTCGACATCGTCGGCGAGTTCGAGGAGAGTCATCGCGGCGAGGGTGGTTTTGGTCATACCGGGCGTCACTGAGACGGCTGATACCATGCTGAACAGGCGCGAGCAGCAAACGGCTAGGGGCCAAAGCGGATATCAGCAGGGCTCATTGCTGTCCCTGGCCGTCAGGGCCTGCCTCGGTGGTATTACCGCCCTGTTTGTGTTGGCGGCGGCGGCCTACCTGGTAATCGATGCACGGGAAAAGAAGGATATCGCCAGTCATGCCGCCACTGCCAAGGAGCGTCTCCACAATGATATCGAGATGCTCCTGAAACATTATGTCGAGCGTGTGGACCTGTTGGCCGCTGACCCCAAGCTGGTGGCGCTGGTGAACGATCCCGCCGGCCGCGAGGCGCGCCAGGAAGACCTTGCTGAAATGATCGATGCGGAAACGGTGACGCTGTTCGCCCGCGGCGAAGAAAAAGGCCTGGCCGGGCCGTATCCGCAATTGAGTTTTTCCGAACTGGATCTGGTCTACGAGGCGGAGGAGGGACGCCAACCGCGTCTCGAATATCACACACTGCAAGGCGGCGACAGCCACCTCGATCTGGTGCGCCCGTTCAAGCGGGGCGGCGCCGTGGTGGGTTTCGTCCTGGCGCGCTTCGACGGCGCGGTGTTTGCCGAGGCGGTGAAGCGTCTGGCCGTCGCCGAAGCCCGCCTGGAACTGAACCAGGTGCTGAGCGACGATTCGGTGGAGACCTTTCTCAGCTGGGGCGATGCAGCGGTCAAGGCAAACGGCCAGCTCGACAGGGCATCATTCGACGCCGCCGACTGGCGTCTGTCCTATTGGGAGGCGCCCAGCGGTTGGCAGATACTGGGCATGGACTGGCGTAGCTTTTACTGGCTCACCTTTATCGGGATTGTCATCGTGCTGGCGCTGATGATGGCGGTATTCCGCCGCATGATGGACCGGGCTATGATCGCCAGCGCCAACGTCCTGTTCGGCTATGTGCGCGATCGTCTCAGCGGCAAATGGATGGGCAAGAGCTATGTGACTCCCCTGGGCGAGTTGCAGCCGACTCTCAATAATCTGCAGAATCTGAATTGGTCGACGGACGCACCTGCAGCACCGCCCGCCGCCGTCCGGAAATCATCCGCTTCTAAGCGTAGCGCAGCCGAGGCGTCCGAGTTGTGGCGCAAGGAGTTCGAGCGTGCCTATGCCGATCTCCTGTACCAGAACAAAGACGCGATCGAGATCAGGGAAGGTGGGGAAAAACATGTGCCGGGCGATGTCAACGATAAGGGCGCTCCGCCCGAGCGGCCGAAAGCCGGGCCGGCGGGTGAGCCGGCCGAACTCGGCATGGCCGAAGCGGCGGCGCCACCAGCCGCGCTGGAGGAGGTGCCAGCATCGATCTTTCGCGCCTACGATATCCGCGGTGTGGTGGGTGAAACGCTGACCCCCGACATCGCCTATCAGATTGGCCGTGCCTTCGGCACCGAGGCCTGGGAGCGCGGTGAGCAGAGCGTGGTGGTGGGGCGTGATGGCCGGCTCTCCAGCGAGTCGTTGGCCAAGGCGCTGATCAAGGGCTTGTGCGAGAGTGGCCGCGATGTCATCGACATCGGCCGGGTGCCGACGCCGGTGGTCTATTTCGCCACCCATTATCTCAACACCCGCTCTGCGGTGATGGTGACCGGCAGCCACAACCCCTCCACCTATAATGGCTTTAAGCTGGTCTTGCAGGGCGAGGCCCTGGCCGAGGAGGGGATCCGGCAGATCCATCGTCGCATCCAGGCGGCGGATTTTTCCGTCGGCGAGGGCAGCTACATGCAGCAGGAACTGATTTCCGACTATGCCGCCCGGATTCACGCCGACGCCCGTTTCGACCGCAGCCTGAAGGTGGTGGTAGATTGCGGCAACGGTGTCGCCGCCGTGGTGGTGCCGGGCCAGCTGCGCAGCATGGGCTGCGAGGTGGTCGAGCTGTGCTGCGAGGTGGATGGCGAGTTTCCCAGTCACCATCCCGATCCCAGCCAGCCGGTCAATCTGCAGGGGCTGATCGCCGCCGTGAAGCAGCATGAGGCCGATGTGGGGCTGGCCTTTGACGGCGACGGTGACCGCCTCGGCGTGGTGGATTCGCAGGGCAAGATCATCTGGCCCGACCGGCTGTTGATGTTGTATGCCCGGCAGCTGCTTAAACAGCACCCCGGTGCCCGGGTGGTCTACGACGTGAAATCCAGCCGGCATCTGCACCGTTTCATCGAACAGGCCGGCGGACGGCCGCTCATGTGGAAGGCGGGCCACTCGCTGATGAAGGCCAAGCTGAAGGAGAGCGGCGCGCTGCTGGCCGGTGAGCTGAGAGGCCATGTCTTTTTCAACGATCGCTGGTACGGTTTCGACGACGGTCTTTATGCCGCGGTGCGCCTGCTGGAGATCCTGTCGCAGGACGAGCGCCCCAGCCACGCCGTGTTTGCCGAGTTGCCCGATGCCCTCGGTACCCCCGAGATCCTGGTGCGTATGGCGGAGGGTGAACACCACAGACTGATGGAGAAGCTGGTCCGGGAGATCGATCTGCCAGAGGCACAGCTGATCCTGATCGACGGGGTGCGGGCGGAGTTCAAGGATGGTTGGGGGCTGGTGCTGGCCTCCAACACCACGCCCTGTTTGAGTTTCCGCTTCGAGGCGCAGAACGAGGAGGCGCTGGCGCATATCCAGACCCTGTTCAAGCTACAGCTGAGCCGCTTCGCGCCGCAACTGGAACTCCCTTTTTAGAAACATCGTTGAACGGTAAAGAGCAATGACATTAGTGAAAGACGAGGCCATGAACGTGGCCAAGGTGTTGACCGAGGCGCTGCCCTATATCCGCCGTTTTTCCGGCAAGACCCTGGTGATCAAATACGGCGGCAATGCCATGGTTGATGACGCCCTGAAAAACAGCTTCGCCCGTGATGTGGTGTTGATGAAGCTGGTGGGCATCAATCCGGTGGTGGTACACGGCGGCGGGCCCCAGATCGGCAATCTGCTCAAGCGCATCGGCAAGGAGACCGAGTTCGTCCAGGGCATGCGCGTCACCGATCGCGAGACCATGGATGTAGTGGAGATGGTGCTGGGTGGCCTGGTCAACAAGGAGATCGTCAACCTGATCAACCAGCACGGCGGCCGCGCCGTCGGGCTGACGGGCAAGGACGGCGACCTGATCCGGGCGCGCAAGCTTCGCTTCGAACGCGATGCGCCGGAGATGAACACGCCCGAGATCATCGACATCGGCCACGTGGGCGAGGTGGCCTCCATTGACAGCGGCGTGGTGGACATGCTGGTGCACAGCGACTTCATTCCCGTGATTGCGCCCATCGGTGTGGGCGAGGACGGCCAGTCCTACAACATCAACGCCTACCTGGTGGCCGGCAAACTGGCCGAGGTGCTGTGCGCCGAGAAACTGATCCTGTTGACCAACACGCCGGGCATTTTGGATAAGCAGGATAATATCCTCACCGGATTGAGCGCCGGCCAGGTCAGCGCGCTGATTGCCGACGGGACGATCTACGGCGGCATGCTGCCCAAGATCCGTTGCGCCCTGGAGGCCGCCCAGGGTGGCGTGCGGGCGGTGCACATCATCGACGGGCGCGTGGAACACGCCGTGCTGCTGGAGCTGTTTACCGACCAGGGTATCGGCACTCTGATTCACGGCTGATTATTCCGCCTTCTCAATCACGCTTCTCAGTTCGCGATAGCGCTGCAGGTCGTCGTCGAATTCCGCGGCGGTCTGTTCCAGCTTTGCCGTGTGCTGTTCCAGGCGGGCCTGGTATTTATTGATCTTCTTGCGGGTGGCGGCGATCCGGTTCAGCAGGGGTTCCGGAATCGGTTGTCCCTGCTTCTCGTAATCGCCGGCCTCCTTGGCCAGTTGGCGGAACTGGATCTCGAGCAGGGAAACGGTTTCCCGGTTCAGCTCAATCAGGGCCTGGAGATCGTCGAGCTTGCGCTCGCGGGCGGCGAGGATCTCCGCTTCGTTGCCGTAGGTCATCAGCAGGCGCCGGTCGTTCATGGTTGGCCCGGCCGGGGGTGGGGCGGCGGCTTCGATTTCATCAACCGATTTAATGGTCTGGATGGTAATGCCGTGTTCACTGATGACGCGATAGCCGTGTTTGACATACTCGGGCGGCACGCGGTCGGTATAATGCACGTTGCCTTGATCGTCCTGCCAGCGGTAGAGATCGGCGGCGTGGCTGGGAACGGCGGCTGAGAACAGGCACAGGCAAGCGAAGACCACGCTACGGCGTCGGCAAGGCATATTGATTTCCAGGTTGATACGTTCGAAATATCACATTGTAGCCCGTAAAGGTATTGGATTGAATTGGGAGCGGCAACGGCGCCCGCTATATCGTCAAGGGTAATCACCTGATCAAATGCGCCTTTTAGGTCGTGACACTGCCGGTAGGCGCCAAGCTGATTATCGCTTAGCCGGTGGTGCCGTACCTTGCCCGGTAATCACGTACTCCTTTCAACGCGTCCTTGAGTTCCGGTTTGTTCTGCAGATAGGTGATCAGGTCGTCCAGTTGGACGATACTGCCGACCCGGATGCCGAACCGCTGTTCCACTTCCTGGATGGCGGACAGCGCGCCCTGGCCGCGCTCCTGGCGATCCAGGGCGATGACCACGCCGGCGGCGGTTGCTCCGGCCGCCTCGATAAGGCGAATGGATTCGCGGATGGAGGTGCCGGCTGAGATGACATCATCGATGATCAACACCCGGCCGCGCAGCGCCGCGCCGACGATGTTGCCGCCTTCACCATGGTCCTTGGCCTCCTTGCGGTTGAAGGCATAGGGCACGTCCTTGTCGTGGTGATCCGCCAGGGCGATACAGCTGGTCACGGCCAGCGGGATACCCTTATAGGCCGGGCCGAAAATCATGTCGTACTGCAGCCCCGAATCCTCGATGGCGGCGGCGTAATGGCGTCCCAGACGGGCGATGGTGGCACCGCTGTTGAACAGCCCGCTGTTGAAAAAATAGGGGCTCACCCGCCCCGACTTGAGGGTGAACTCGCCGAAGCGCAGGACATTGGTCCTGATGACGAAATCGAGAAATTCTTTTTGATAGGGCTGCATCGGCGGTTCCGTGTCGGGGTGATAAAAGCTAGTATTGTACGCCGGACACGGGGGGTGGGCAAAATCAGACAACGCAAAACAGTGGTTAACGATGAGAATAATCTCGCTCAATGTAAATGGAATTCGCGCCGCGCAGCGCAAGGGTTTTTTCGAATGGTTGGCGCGGCAGAACGCCGATGTAGTTTGCATCCAGGAGACCAAGGCGCAGGAGCATCAGCTGGATGAGACGCTGTTTTATCCTGATGATTATCACTGTTACTATTTCGATGCCGAGAAGAAGGGCTACAGCGGTGTGGCCATCTATACCAAAGTGAAACCGAAACAGGTGGTCGCCGGGCTGGGCTGGGATCACGTGGACAGCGAAGGGCGCTGGATTCAAGTAGACTTCGACACGTTCAGCGTGGCCTCGCTCTATCTGCCGTCGGGGTCATCCAGTGAAGAGCGGCATCAAAACAAGCTTGTGTTTATGGATCGCTTTCTCGAGGACCTGGATGCCATGCGCCGTAAACGGCGTGAATTCGTCATCTGCGGTGACTGGAATACGGTTCACAAAGAGATCGATATCAAGAACTTCAAGAGCAACCAGAAGAACTCGGGCTGCACGCCGCAAGAGCGCGCCTGGATGGATCGGCTGTTCGGCGAGCGCGGCTGGGTGGACGCCTTTCGCGTCGTCAACCGGGAGGCCGATCAATACACCTGGTGGTCGAATCGGGGGCAGGCCTGGGCCAAGAACGTGGGCTGGCGCATCGATTACCAGGTGATCACGCCCGGGCTGAAGGAGAAGGTGAAGGCGGCTGACATCTACAGGGGCGAGCGTTTTTCGGATCATGCCCCGCTGACCATTGAGTACAAGCTGTAGTTTTTTCTAAAAGCGATCAGGTTGCCTCAGGCGGAGGCGGCCTGTTTGGAGCTCGCCTCGTCGGTCGGGCCGCCGATGGGGCTTTGCAGTTTGTTGAACATGCCGTCCAATACGGCGTATTGTGCGGCCAGCTTGCGACAGCGTGCCTCCAGTTCGGCGGTCTTGGAGGCGATGTTGTCCTTTGATTCGTTGATCTTGTAGAGCGTCTCCATATGCTGCTCAAGCAGTTGCTTGTGCTCGGTCACATGTCTGGCCAGCGGGATCATGATGTCCTTGAACCAGGTTTCGGCCTCCTGGTTGGCCTGGAAGAAAATGTCGCGGGCGTGGCTCACCAATGAGATGAAAAACTTCTTCACCACGAAGCTCTGCTCGGTCATGGTGGTGATGGGGCTGGAGCGGAATTCCTCGGCCTGTTCATACAGCTTCTGCATCTCGGTGTCGTACTTGTCGGTGGAAAAGGGTTTCGGGTCGAGTGCCTGCAGTTCGTTTTCCTTTTCGAATTTCTGGTAGATGGCAATGATCTGCCGATGGGTTTCATCGGCGTGGCGTGTGGCCACCTGCATGGTTTCGCAAATGCCGTCGAACAGGGTCTTCATGCCGGTCTTGAGCCCCCCCGTGGTCCAGCTGTCGCTCATCTGCTTGCGTGCTGCGGTGGCGACATTGTCGAATTTCTTCAGGCTCAATTCATTCAGCAGCAGCTTGGCCTGCTGGTTCAGGGTGCGGCGGCTTGACTGGAAATATTCCATGTTGCTGTTGTAGGCCGCCTGCCTTTCCCGTGCCTTGCGCATCAGGTGCTGGATCAGGGTGGTGTTCTTGCCGCTGGCCGACTTCAGGTCATCCAGCTGGGATTTCAGCTGTTTGTAGTGGGTGGCCACGCTGTTGCGGTTGGTCTTGATCAGGTTGCCGATTTCCCCCACCACGTTGTCGCGGATCAGGCCTTGTTTGGCCGGGATGATTTCATTGGCCAGGTAGCGCTCCAGTTCCATCAGGCGGCTCTTGTCCAGCAACGCCTGGTCGTCCTTGGTCTTGGCCAGCAGCGCTTTTTGCGCCGACACCGGGAAGACACCGCCGATATCGATGTTGAGGGCGTTGGCCGCTTCGCGGCGCTGCGCCTCGATGGAGGCGGAGACCTCGCTCTCGCTCTTCATCTCGTCCCAGAGGGTGTCGATTTTGTTGAGTGCGGCGACCAGCCCCTTTTCACCGCTGCCGCGTTGTTCCTTGATGTAATATTCCCAAACATCTAGATCGCTGCGCGTCACGCCGGTGTCGGCGGCCATGACGAACAGCACCGCATGGGCGTTGGGCAGCATGTTGTAGGTCAGTTCCGGCTCGGTGCCCAGCGCGTTGAGGCCGGGGGTATCGAGGATGGCCAGGCCTTGCTGCAACAGCGGGTGAGGAAAGCTGATCATGGCGTGACGCCATTGGGGGATTTCGACCTCTGCCGGGGGCGGTTCATCGGTGCGCCGCCGCCGCGGCGTGTCGTCGCGGTACAGGCCCAGGTCGGTGGCATCCTGCAAGGGGGCTTTTTTGGTGGCGATTACCTGTTTCAGCGCTTCGATCATTTGGTCCGGCGAGTTGACATCGAGGTGGATGGTATGCCACTGGTCGATGTCTTTTTTCAGTTCGGAAATGCTTTTTTCCTGCAGCCGCGTCTCGATGGGCAGCATGCGGATATAAGCCTGGTCCGCCTCGCGATCGTAAAACAGCTCGGTGGGACACATGGTGGTGCGGCCCGCCTCGGAGGGCAGCAGGCGGCGTTTGTAATCGGCGAAGAAGATGGCGTTGATCAGTTCGGTCTTGCCGCGTGAAAACTCGGCCACGAAGGCGACCGTCAGATGGTCCGATTTGAGCGATTCGATGACATCGAACAGGCGCACGTTGATCTCGGCGGTTCCCTTGCCATTGCTTTCGAGCCAGTGATGATAGTCCTGGATCACCTGAACCAGATCGGCTTTCCATCGGTCAAAGGCCCGCATCTGTTGTTTGAAAAGGTCTTCCTCCATAATCCCTTTGGGTTCCGTGCTTGTTGATGTCCGGTAAATTCTTGTTTCTGCGGCCTTGCTGGCAAGGTTTTGCGCGATGCCAAACGGTTATCGGACAGAGCTTCTCAGGCCTTTAGATTTTCCCTGCCGTTTGCGACCGGGTCGGCAAAACCGCGATTTGCGCCTCGATTTTGCCGTTTAGAGCCATTTTCGGAAATTATCCGTCGGCGCCGGATGCAGTCTGCCTAAACCAGTCCGCGACCGACATTCAGCAGTGGGCTGACGATCAGGATTTTCATCAGGCCGATCGCGAGGAACACCAAAATGGGGGAGAGGTCGATGCCGGAAATGGGCGGTAGTATCCGGCGCGCCGGCCGCATCACCGGCTCGTTCAGGGCATAGAGGATGGCGCTGACCGGGTTGTAGCTGTTCGGCCCCACCCAACTGAGGATGATCTGGATCAGGATGCTGATCATGTAAACGTTCAGGAGCAGGGCGATCAGTTCGGCGATGGAGAGCACCACCAGACCGGGCACGGCCAGCGTCATGCCACCCGCCAGGGCCACCAGCGTCAGCTTGGCCATCTGCAACACGAACAGCAGCAGCACCGAGGCCATGTCGACGCCGGCGATGCCGGGGATGACGCGGCGCAGGGGCTTGAGCGGCGGGTTGGTGACCTTGACGATGAACTGGCACAACGGATTGTAGAAGTCCGCCCGCACCAGCTGCAGCAACAGGCGCAACATTACGATCACCATATAGAAACCGAACAGTGCCTCGATCAGGAAAGCGGCGGCGGAGGTAAAATAGCCGTTCATTCAGACTCCTTTCCAAACTGCCGGGCCAGTTCTTCGGAACGTTTGGCGGCGGCCATGACGGCCTCTTTGATCAGGCCGCGCAGGTTACCCGCCTCGAAGACGCGCAGGGCCTGTTCCGTGGTGCCGCCAGGGGAGGTGACGCGCTGGCGCAGGGTGGCGCAATCCTTGCTGCTCTCCAGCGCCATCTTGGTGGCGCCGAAGGCGGTCTGCAGCGTCAATAGCCGAGCGCTGTCGGTGTCCAGACCGAGCTCGCGCCCGGCGGCCTCCATGGCCTCCATGAACAAAAAGAAATAGGCCGGGCAGCTGCCCGAGAGGGCGGTGACGGCATCCATCCCGGTTTCGTCATCGAGCCACAGCGCGATGCCTACGGCGCGCAGGATGGTCTCGGCGGCATTGCGCTGCCCGGCCGTGACCTTGTCATTGGCATACAGGGCCGAGGCACCGGTCTGGATCAGGGCCGGCGTGTTGGGCATGACGCGCACCACGGCCACATTGCCGCCCAGCCAGCGATTGATCGCCTGCTCGCGCACCCCGGCGGCGATGGAGATCACCAGCGGTTGCGTTTTTTGCACGCTGTCGCTGATCTCTTCGGCTACGCCTTTGAGGCTCTGAGGTTTGACCGCCAGCACCAGGATGTCGGCCGCCTCGGCGGCGGCGCGGTTGGAGTCGCAGACGGTGACGGCGAAGCGTTGTCGCAGCGCGCCCAGCCGCTCCGCATCGATGTCGGCGATGTGGATGGTGGCGGGAGCCTTGCCGTCGGCCAGCAGGCCACCGATCAGGCTGGCGGCCATGTTGCCGGCGCCGATAAAGCTGATTTTGAGTTTCTCCATAGACCTATCCGTTTCCGATTGTTTCTTGGGTTTCTTGCTTCAGGCTATCACGCCCGAGTGTACCGCATTCACCGCTTTTGCCAATCAGGCGGTCCGCTCTGTTTGCGGATAACGGCGCTGGCCGAATACGGCCGTGCCCACCCTGACCATAGTGGCGCCTTCGGCGATGGCCGCCTCCAGGTCGCCCGACATGCCCATGGAGAGGGTGTCCAACGCCAAGCCCTGTTCAATCAACTTGTGTTGCAGCTCAGCGACGCGACGGAACGCGGCGCGCTGTTGGTCGAAGTCAGCCGTGGGCGCCGGGATGGTCATCAGGCCGCGCAACCTTAAATTAGGGAGTTCACTGACCTGATGGGCCAGCGCTGATACTTGATCCGGTGACAGGCCGGCCTTGCGCTGTTCGCCACTGATGTTGACCTGCAGGCAGATGTTTAACGGTGCGAGTTGTTGCGGTCGCTGCTCGCTCAGGCGGCGGGCCAGCTTGAGCCGGTCGACGCTGTGCACCCAGGCGAAGCGGTTGGCGATATCGCGCGACTTGTTGGACTGGATGTGGCCGATGAAGTGCCACTCCAGTTCCCGTTTTAGTTCAGGGGGACAGGCATCAATCTTGGCAACGGCCTCCTGGACATAACTCTCGCCGAAACAGCCTTGCCCCGCCTCGGCGGCTTCCAGGATATCTTCCAGCGGCCAGGTCTTGCTCACCGCCAGCAGGGTGACCGAGCCGTGCGGGCGCCCATAGCGCTTCTCGGCCGCATTGATCTGTTGTTTTACACGGTTCAAACGTTCTCTGATGGTTGCCATGCTCGTTGCCCATGTCCAACTACGGCGCTATTGTATCAGCTCGGCCGCTAGGGTTAAGCGACGAGTCAAGAAGTTGCGGGCCATGCCGTTAATGATAGGGAATCTGCCTCGCCATAGTTACTGACGAGTTGTTGATAATGAATACCCATTTCCAAAACCGTTGGCCTCATGGACGCGGCCGGCGAGCGTACCTGGATGTGTTCATAGCGTGTTTTGAAGGATGGGTATTCATTATTTCGGTCTCAGTAGCATATAGAGTCAACCAAAGGGGAATGCCATGGATATAGCCGAGTTGTTGGCCTTTAGCGTCAAGAATGCCGCATCGGATTTGCACCTGTCGGCCGGCCTGCCGCCGATGATTCGTGTCGACGGTGATATTCGCCGTATCAATGTGGCACCGATGGATAACAAGGCGGTGCACACCATGCTTTACGACATCATGAATGACCGTCAGCGCAAGGACTATGAAGAGTTTTTCGAGACCGATTTCTCGTTCGAGATCCCCGGCCTGGCCCGTTTCCGTGTCAACGCCTTCAACCACAACCGCGGCGTCGGCGGTGTGTTTCGTACCATCCCCTCCAATATCCTGTCGCTGGAAGAGCTCAAGTGTCCGGCGGTGTTCAAGGATATCGCCAACAATCCGCGTGGCCTGGTACTGGTCACCGGTCCCACCGGTTCGGGTAAGTCCACCACCCTGGCGGCCATGGTGGATTACAAGAACAACACCGAGTTCGGCCATATCCTCACCGTTGAAGACCCGATCGAATTTGTGCATCAGAGTAAGAAGTGCCTGGTCAATCAGCGCGAGGTGCATCGTGATACATTAGGCTTTAACGAGGCGCTGCGCTCCGCCCTGCGTGAAGACCCGGACATTATCCTGGTGGGTGAGATGCGTGACCCGGAAACCATCCGTCTGGCCCTGACTGCGGCGGAAACCGGTCACCTGGTATTCGGCACGCTGCACACCAGTTCGGCGGCCAAGACCATCGACCGTATCATCGACGTCTTCCCGGCGGCGGAAAAGGATATGATGCGTTCCATGTTGTCCGAGTCGCTGCGTGCCGTCATCTCCCAGACCCTGTTACAGCGCATCGGCGGTGGCCGGGTGGCGGCGCACGAGATCATGATCGGCACACCCGCCATCCGTAACCTCATCCGCGAGGCCAAGGTCGCCCAGATGTACTCGGCGATCCAGACCGGCCAGAAGGAAGGCATGCAGACGCTGGACCAGTGCCTC
>JASBUE010000080.1 GCA_030148045.1 Candidatus Tenderia sp. | reverse complement strand
GGCGAAGGCGACCCCCAGCCAGTGCCACTTCGCGTCCAGGCCGTTCTTGATGTAGTACATGGGGCCGCCGACGTGCTTGCCGCGTTCGTCCACCTCGCGATAGCGTACCGCCAGCACCGCCTCGCTGTATTTGGTCGCCATGCCGAGCAGGGCGGTGATCCACATCCAGAATACCGCCCCCGGTCCGCCCAGGGAGATGGCGGTGGCCACACCGGCGATGTTGCCGGTGCCGATGGTGGCGGACAGCGCCGTCATCAGCGCCTGGAAGGGCGTGATATCACCCTCGCCTTCCGCCCGGCGTCCTTACCACAGCAGGCGGAAGGCGGCCCCCGTCTTGCGCCAGGGTATGGCCCGCAGGCCGAGGGTGAGATAAAGCCCGGCGCCGAGCAGTAATACCAGGGTCGCCGGGCCCCAGATGATGCCACTGGCGTCATCGAGAAATTGCTGGAGCGCATTAAACATGGGCGTGTCCGTTTATTGTTATTGGAAAAGTTGATCCGTGCTGATCACCGTCAGGCCGGCGGCCGCGTCGTCGCGCAGGAAGGCACCAGTCTCGATGAACCAGACATTGCCCTTGACCGCTATCTTGCGGTCCGGAGTGATAGTGTGGCCGCAGACAACGCGGTCGATACCCTTCACCGGGCTGCCCAGCAGGCGTCTGATACGGCTGCGGCCCCACAGGGCGGTGCTGCGCGTCTCCGCATCGCCCATTTCCAGCAGGCGCAGGAAGGCCGGCCAGCTCATCCCTTTGGGGATATCGGCGTGCACCAGGCCGACACGCCCGTGGGCGGTCTCCAGTTCGATGGCGAGGGGGAGGTCAGCGAAGGCCGCCAGAACAGCCCGTCGCGAGACGGCGTCCAGGCGCAGCCACCAGTCACCGCCGTAATCCCGATACCAGCCGCGCCCTTCCTCGC
Organism: Candidatus Tenderia sp.; assembly: GCA_030148045.1. Taxonomy (GTDB): domain Bacteria; phylum Pseudomonadota; class Gammaproteobacteria; order Tenderiales; family Tenderiaceae; genus Tenderia. The sequence continues at coordinate 9,044 of JASBUE010000080.1, read as the reverse complement.
TGTCGGGGGCGATCGTCAGGATCATCTCTTCGTGATTGCCGAGGCAGGAGTGGAACCAGGCTTGGTTCAGCCAGCTCAGCACCTTGTCCGAGCCCGGACCGCGGTCGATCAGGTCACCGACGGCGAACAGGCGGTCCCTGTCAGGCGCGAAACGCAGGCGCGTGAGTTCGACATTCAGCGCATCGAAACAGCCATGGATGTCGCCGACGACAAAGTCGCGACCCTGATGGTTGATGGAAAAGCGTTTGATACGGGAGGATTGTTGTTGCACCGGGATATTGTATCGTTTGTCCTGCGATCGGCGCCAGCGATGTTAGCCTGTACGATAGGGCGTCTCGTCGAGATAGGCCAGGGAGACAAATGTCGCCAGCAGGATGAGGGTGATTTGTATGCCGGGCGTGAAGGGAAGCGTGGCGAGCAGGCCGAGGGTCCAGTAGTCGCGCAGCCTGCGCTTGCGCCGTTGGTATTCGGCGGTATCGCGATGCCGAATCCAACGGTTTTGTTTTTCATCGTAAATATGCATGTTTCCCCCTGCTCTGAAGGCCGTCAAACAGGTTATCGACGCAGTGGTCTATTCATAGAGTATGAAAATTTCGACTCCGGTTGAAGGCAATGGCTGAAAATAAATTTGTTTGCGATGAAATGCTGCAGGGCGTGGGGCGTTGGCTGCGCGCCGCCGGTTACGATACGCTGATCGCCAGCAATGGCGAGCATGATGCCGAATTGCTGCGCTTGGCCCGTAAGGAAGGGCGCTTGTTCCTGACGCGGGACCGTAACCTTCTGGACGAGCACCGGAAAGATGCGGACATCATCGTATTGCTGCAGGCTAACGACGTACCGGCGTGCATTGAAGAACTGACGGCCAGGCGTGAACTGGATTGGTGCAAGGCGCCGTTTAGCCGTTGCCTGTTATGCAATGTGCCATTGGTCCGGATCGGACCCGAACAACGCGCATCGCTGAAGGACCGAATGCCGGCGGATATATGGGCCTCCCACAAGCCGGTGCGGTATTGCCCTGCCTGCCGTAAACTCTATTGGGAGGGGAGTCATGTGCGGCGCATGCGTAGGCGCTTGAAAGAGTTTAACCGGGGGGTGTGGAAATGAAGGAGGATGTTCTCGAATCTTTCGACGGTGTTTCACACTGCCAGCTTTGCCGGCGGCGCATCTCGAGGCTGACCAGGCGCCACCTGATTCCGCGCCTGCGGCATCGCAACAAGAAGACCCGTAAACGGTTCGATCGTCAGGCCATGACCACGCGCATGGCACGGCTTTGCAAGCCTTGCCATAAACAGCTGCATGCGCTGTTTAGCGAAAAGGAGCTGGCGGAGTCGTATTATAGTCTCGACGCATTGCGGCAACACGTTGATGTACAAAGGTTCATCGAGTGGATCTCCGGCAAGCCGGAGGAGTTCGTTCCCCGCAGCTATCGCAAACAGAGATAAAGTTACCCAAGTCGGCGACCGTTAATATGGAAATGTTGGGGCGACCCTGGATAGTCAAATTCGCCGGCCTGATGCTGGGATTGTTGCTTGCGGGCTACGCGCAGGCCGAGGTGTTCCAGTGTCGCGATACCGGTGACAGCGTACGTTTTCAGGACCGCCCCTGCAGCGGTATCGAGGCGGCCAGGATGGCAGTCGACGGACCCGCGAGCCGGTCACAGGAGGAGCCGCAGGCTGACTCCGGCAAGTACTTTTTCTGGCAGGCTAATGCCGGCAAGGGCACCCTCTTTTTGCTAGGCTCCATCCATTTCGGCACGCCGCAAATGTATCCACTGCCGATGGTGATGACCTCTTCCTTTAAAGAGTCCGACGCCCTGGTGGTGGAGGTGGATGTGTTGAACGCCGATCCCATGCAGACCGCGCAGCTGCTGGCGGAGAAGGCCTTGTACCGGGACGGTAGCCGCCTGCGCGACCAGCTTTCGCCGCAGACCTGGCAACGCCTCGAACAGGTGGCGGGGTCGTTCGGTATGCCGGTGGAAATGCTAAACATGCAAAAGCCCTGGTTCGTTTCCATGAGTCTGACCACTATGGCGCTGAAGCGGCTGGGTTTTTCGGAAGATAAGGGCGTCGACGCGCACTTCCTCGCGTTGGCGCGCGGCAAAAAGAAGGTCATTGAACTGGAAAGCATGGCCATGCAGCTTTCACTGTTCGAGCGTTTGACCGTGGATGAGCAGGTGATGATGCTGGAGGAAACCCTGCGCTAGATCGAGCACGGCGAAGCCTTCTTCGACCGGCTGCTGGGATATTGGCAGAGCGGAGACGTGGACGGCGTGCAGCGCCTGTTCGACGAAGGAATGATGAATTCGAAAGCGGGTGAGCGGCTCAACCGGATCATTGTGACCGAACGCAATCTGCAGATGGCGGAAAAGCTCCACGCCCTGGCCGAACGGGGCGGGCGCTATTTCGTGGTGGTCGGCGCCGGCCATCTGCCGGGGCCCGAGGGAATAGTGGTCCTGTTGCGGCAGCGCGGTTACCGGGTCAGCCAATATTAGGGTTGTTGATATTACTGAGTAAATGTACAGCCGGATCGAATAGCTATCTTGCGGTGGTTTATTTAAAATCAAACTCAAGTTAAGGACGAGGAAGCAACATGAGCGATTCCAAACAGACCCCTGACGTCGATGTGCCCGCCTGGGATGTGGCCTTGGCCAACCTGGTTAAAGAGGAATTCGAGAAAAAGGGGGCGCCATTGACCATGGACGATTTCACCCGCTTGGCCAAGGAATACACCATCCGTCTCGACGACATCATGGTGACCATGTTCGAAATGGTCATCGCCGGTGAATGGCAATACCAAGGTGAACAGCTTATCGAGCGCAGCACCCTGAACGAGCTTTATGTCGGCGGTCGTCTCCATGCCAAGGATCTGGAGCCCTTTAGCGGCGGTTGGAGCCCGCGGGTTTAAACACGGTTTCCGTCACAAATCGTTAACCAAATAAAACTTGTGCTGCGGCGAAATTAGTGGCTATACTGCCTAAATCGCAGATATTGATCGTGCTTTTTATGCCGATAGGTAGGACTATAAATCACCTTCAGTACCTGTGAATTAACACGCAATTGGTAATTTGAGGTAATAGAAATATGGCAACAGGTACAGTAAAGTGGTTTAACGACAGCAAGGGTTTCGGTTTCATTACACCTGCCGATGGCGGCGACGATGTATTCGTGCATTTCTACGCCATCCAGGGGGACGGATTCAAATCCCTGGTCGAAGGTCAGAAGGTATCTTTTGAAACCGAGAAAGGTGCCAAAGGCATTCAGGCCACCAACGTCACACCCGCTGAATAAGCACAACAACTTGGCGTAATAAGGAAGGCCCGCTTCAAGCGGGCTTTTTTATTGTCGTTTACTGGTTGGCGGCGGCCATGGTCATGGCGGCGCGGCCGGCGGCTCGATTGAGGGCCGAGATCATGGCATTGCCGAGCAGCTGAATGGCCCAGCGATAGGGCTCCGACTCGCACAGTTCGATGTAGTCTTCCAGGTCCTCATTGCTGACATCGCGGAAGGCATACAGATAAGAGAGGCGCGTGTTGTTGCGCAGACGCTCCTCCAGCGATGTGCGTACCTCGTCCACCATCTTTTCCAATTCACCGTCACCCAGGCGCATATCCGCTTCCATGACCGGTTCGATAGCGACGAAGATGGCCTTGAAGAAGGCGGTCTGCATGTCGACGCTGAATTGGGTGGTGCGGTTGGCCTGGTCCAGGCGCTGGATCAGCCGGCTGCGGGCCGCGTCTGGTGGCGTTTACTGGAGCGAGGCGGCAAAGGCCTTGACGTCATCCAGATTGGCCGGATCGCTGGTGCTGCGTTCCAGCTCGGCCATGCGCAAGGAAATAGGGCTGCGCAGTTGCTCGATGTAGGCGCTGGCGCGGGCCTCGTCATAGTGGGCGCTGAGAATCTCGATCACATCACGCTGCACCGCGGGGGTGGCAAAGGCGTCGGAGAAGGCGGCGCTCAAGGCGGAACTGGCTTCGGGTTCCAGCGCCCCGCTGCTCTGCCGCAACACCGCCTGGGCGAAGTCGGGCACGTATTGCAGCAGCTTGTTGAAACCGCTCTGCTCCAGCATGGTGTCGATCTGTTCGCGTTTGTCGGCGGCCTGCGCCTGAAGGGCCAGCAGGCAGAGCAATATGCCGCCCAGGAGGGTTCTGACTGTTTGCATGGGGCTCTCTGAGTTAGTGTGCGGCCCGGTACGGGCCGCAACATGTTGCTGACTTAGGCGCCGTAGACGTTGCGATCGTTCCAGAAGTAGAAGCTGAACTCCTTGATCCCGCCCGCGCCGATGTCGACGGCCTCCACCACCTCGTCGTTCTCGCCATCGATGACGGCCAGGCTGCCCTGGGTCGGGTTGGGTACGAATATGATGGGTGCCTGGTCGCAGCGTTCGAGGAAGGCGATGGGACGACGACCCGAGGTGCAGGGTTCCAATTTGATCTCTTTGATCAGGCGCAGCGCGGGCAACTTGCTAGTGTCATAGACCTGGACCATGTCGGTGCGCAGGTTATCGAACTGGGCGTCCTTGCCGGTGGCCGCGGCGGTGACATAAAGCTTGTCGCCCTTGGGGTTGAAGCGGTAGACGCTGGGATAGAAGTCCTGAATGTCCAGCACGGTGCTGATCTCTTCTTTGCGTGCGTCCAACACGCTCAGGCGGCCCATGATGTGTTCCGGATCGGCCTTGCGGTCGGCACCCTTGCCGATCAAGAAATTGCCGCAACGGCTCAGCAATAGATTGCTGCTGACCTCCATGGTGACAGTGTTTTACACTTCGTGGCTGAGCGGGTCGATGACCGCCACGGTGTGATAGCCGTTGTTGAGGTTGTAGACCTTGCCGGTGCTTGGGGAAAACTCCATGCCGTGCGGGAAGGCGTTGTTGGGCACATCGGTGTCGGCATTGTCCTCGAAGCGCGGGTCGCAAAGATTGATCGTGGCGATCGTCTTGAGAAAACTGACCGCGTCGTTGGGATCGTTGCCGATGACATGGATGGTGCCGTCCTTCAGATTGCTGGCGAAGGCGCGGTAGGGAATATTACCTTGCTTCGGGGTCGGGCCGACAAAGATGGTGACGTGGTGGCCGCGGCCGACGCACAGGGTGTCGACCCGTTCCGCCTGGCCGTTGGTCTTGGCGGCGATGGTAACGGAGGAGGCCTTGTCGCCGCAGGCCAGGGTGTCGTTGCCGTCCTTGTCGCCGTCGTTCATGAACCAGACCCGTACGGACTCGGGGTCGCGATAGGCGTAGGCGAAGCGGGTATCGGCGGCGACCACGGTCTGGCGTTCGATCTCCTTGCTGGCCGGGTCGTAGACCAGCGCTTCGTTGCGCTCGTTGATGCCCCAGAAGGCGGGGACGTGATTGATGTCCTTGCCCGTGGCGGCGCCCCTTTCCAGCCGGGTGACGGCGGTTTCGCCCCCCTTATGCTGCACGACCACGACTTCGTTGCGGTCGTTGTATTCCAGGTGGGCGGCGATGGTCCAATCGGTTGTAGCTGTGTTCATGGTCATTCCTGTCGTGTTTGAGCGAACGTGATGGGACGATATGATAACAAGCTTTGCCAACGCTTTCCCCTGGTGAATATTGGGGGCTTGGCGGCTCAGTCGGTCAGGGTCAGGCGCCCCGCCTGCACTGCAATCTGGCTGCCACCCTCGAGGAATTCCAGCAGCTGCCGGCCGCCGTGACGGCGGCGCCAGCCGCTCAGGACGGGCAGCTCGCGCTGGCCGTGCACCAGGGCTTCCAGTTCCTTGCGGCCGGCCAGGGTGGCGGGGCTGATCTGATGCTCCGCGGCGCTGAGTTTGACGATGGCCGACAGGGCGTCCACCAGGGCGTCGTCGGCGCCGGTAAGGCGTTTGGGGCGCGCCAGGCTGGGCCATTGGTCCTTGGGTAGGGCCTCGCCGTCGCGCACGCACTGCAGTAGCCGCTGGCCGTTGCGCTGCACCAGGCCGGCCGGGATGCCGCGAATTTTTTCCAATGCTTTCAGATCCTTGGGGCGCAGCCGGGCGATATCGATGAGGATATTGTCGGCGGCGATCCAGCGCCGCGGCTTGTCTTTCTCGATGGCCAGCCGTTCGCGCCAGGCGCACAGCTGTTGCAGGATAGCGAGCTGCACGCCGCGCAGCTTGTTGCCGCCCTTGACCCGCCGCCAGGCGTTTTGCGGATCGGCCTGATAGCGCGCCGGGTCGATGAGGGCGGCGAAGTCCTCCTCCAGCCAGTCGGCTCTGCCCTGGCGCTGCAGCGCCGCCAGTTGCAGCGGATAGAGCTGTGCCAAGTGGCGCACATCGTCTTCGGCATAGCGGATCTGCTTGGCGTCCAGCGGCCGCTGCAGCCAGTCGGTGCGGGTGTGGCTCTTGTCCAGCTCGATGCCCAGCACCTCCTTCACCAGGGCGGCATAGCCGATCTGATCGCCCTGGCCCAGCACGGTGGCGGCCACCTGGGTGTCGAACAGGGGCCGCGGCAGCTCGCCGAACAGCAGGTGGAAGATTTCCAGGTCCTGGTCGGCGGCGTGGAACACCTTGGTCAGCGCCGGGTCGGCAAACAGCGCCTTGAGCGGGCTCAGATCCTCGATGGCCAGGGGGTCGATGCAGGCGATGAGCCGGTCATTGGCGATCTGGATCAGGGCCAGCCGGGGATAATAGGTCTGTTCGCGTACGAACTCGGTATCGACCGCGACGAACGCGCTGTGGGCGAGATCTCGGCAGAGTTGTTCCAGGTCAGCGGCTTGATCGACGAAACGGGTTTCCATGGCTTAGGCCTTTGCGACAAAGCCTGCCATTGTACCCGAGTTCATCAGGCCAGGCTGTCGTCGGCGACGTGGTATTTGGGGTCCTCGATGACATTGGCCTCCATCAGGTCGCCGGCCTTTTTCAACAGGGCGCGGCATTCCGGGGCCAGATGGCGCAGGTGCAGGGTCTTGCCGGCGCTGACGTAGCGATCCGCCAGGGAGTCGATGGCCTCGATGCCGGAGTGGTCATAGACCCGGGTATGGATGAAATCGATAATCACGTCGTCCGGGTCGTTACGTGGATCGAACAGGTCCTTGAAGCTCTGGATGGAGCCGAAGAACAGCGGCCCGCGCAGGGTGTAGACCTTGGTGCCGTTGGCGTCGATGTGGGTCTCGGCGTCCATGCGCTTGGCGGCATCCCAGGCGAACACCAGGGCCGAGACGATGACGCCGACGACCACGGCGACGGCCAGGTCGGTGACCACCGTGACCCCGGAGACCAGGATCAGTACGAAGGCGTCGGACCTGGGGATCTTGCCCAGGATACGAAAGCTGGACCACTCGAAGGTGCCGATGACCACGATGAACATGACGCCGATCAGGGCCGCCAGCGGAATCGCTTCGATCAGGGTGGAGGCGAACAGGATGAAGCACAGCAAAAAAATCCCGGCGGAAATGCCGGACAGCCGCACGCGGCCGCCTGAGTTCACGTTGATCATGCTCTGCCCGATCATGGCGCAGCCGCCCATGCCGCCAAAGAAACCGGTGACCACATTGGCGCTGCCCTGGCCGATACACTCCTTGTTGCCACGGCCGCGGGTCTCGGTGATCTCGTCGATCAGGCTCATGGTCAGCAGCGATTCGATCAGGCCGATGGCGGCCAGGATGACGGAATAGGGCAGGATGATCCACAGGGTCTCCAGCGTCATGGGTACGGAGGGAATGTGAAAATCCGGCAGACCGCCGGCGATGGAGGCCATGTCGCCCACGGTGCGCACATCCACGTTGAACAGGATCACGATCAGGCTGACCACGATAATGGCCGCCAGCGACGAGGGGATGGCCTTGGTGAATTTGGGCAGGAAATGGATGATGACCATGGTCAGCACGATCAAGCCCAGCAGCAGCCAGAGATGAATGCCGTTCATCCATTGGCTGCCGCCATCCTCAGCAGAGACCTGGAAGTGCTGCAATTGGGCCAGGAAGATGACGATGGCCAGGCCGTTGACGAAGCCCAGCATCACCGGGTAGGGCACCAGGCGGATGAATTTGTCCAGTTTTAAAAGCCCCGCCGTGATTTGGATAACCCCCATCAGCACCACCGCGGCGAACAGGTATTACACGCCGTGCTCGGTCACCAGGGACACCATCACCACCGCCAGGGCGCCGGTGGCGCCGGAGATCATGCCCGGGCGACCGCCCACGGCCGCGGCGATGATGCTGACCATGAAGGCGGCGTAGAGCCCCACCAGCGGTTCGACCCCGGCGACGAAGGCAAAGGCGATGGCCTCGGGCACCAATGCCAGGGCGACGGTCAGGCCGGAGAGCAGGTCGTTCTTGGTATTGGCAACGGGATTGGGGCGGGGTTCGAACATGGGGAAATCCTGCGACTGCTGGCTAAAAGGGCGCTGATTCTACCAGAACGGCCTCGGCCAACCAAGGCTAAGTACGCATTTGTAAAAAGAATTTAATGATGTTGCCGAGTTGTGTCGGTCCGTTCCGGGAGGCTGGGCGGGCCATCCTTCTAGGGCCTGTTAACACTAATTTCGAAGCAGCGCCGGCGATCCGCTGACCGCCGACGCCGTCAAAGAAGATATCCATAGCGTTCCGGCCAGCGGTGTCACACAATTGTCTTCAAAGCTTCACCTGCCTGTCACAAGCTGTGGTTATAGTGGCGCCAGTCCAAACAATGGGGCAGCGTGAATGTCGCCCATCCATGTCATCAGGCCGCTGAAGTACCGCGCCATTTGGATCTCGGATGTCCATCTCGGCTCAAAATACAGCCGCGCGGAGTTCCTGCTCGATTTCCTCAAGTCCACCGAATGCGAATATCTCTACCTGGTCGGCGACATCGTCGATCTGTGGGCCATGCGCAAGGGGATGCACTGGCCGCAGAGTCATAACAACGTGATCCGTGCCATCCTCGGCAAGGCCAGGCGCGGCACCAAAATCACCTATATTCCAGGCAACCACGATGCCCTGGTGCGCGACTTCGAAGGGATGCGCTTCGGTGAGGTAGAGATCAAAAATCACGCCGTTCACACCAGCGCCGACGGCAAGCGGTTGCTGGTGCTGCATGGCGACGAGTTCGACAATGTGATTCGCTGTAACGGCCTGC
>JASBUE010000055.1 GCA_030148045.1 Candidatus Tenderia sp. | reverse complement strand
CCAAATGAGCGAGAGCCTGCCCCGCGAGCGGAGCGAGTGCTTTGGGTATGAGCAACGCCGCATGGCCCGTTTTGGGGCGCAACGCTGCTTCGAAATTAGTGTGAACAGGCCCTAGGAGAACAACATGAGAAAACCGCTTGCGACCCTGATCGCTCTCAGCGCCCTGGGCGCCGCCCATGACAATAATACCCGGCTGTTCATGGAGGGTGACGCGGCCTCCGCCAGCCTGCAGGCCATGGCAGAGGGCGGCGATATCTCCGCAATGCCCAGGCGTTAGGCGCCAATGTGGTGGAAAATCCCGCCGGCGGCATGCTCGCCCCCGGCGCCAGCGAAACCCTGCAAGTGCAAGGTTTTGGCACCCGACCGCGACTAACCCTGGCAAGCATGCTGCTCAACACCAACGACGCCTTCATCGGCCTGGATGGTGTGGACCTCAGCGGGCTGGGGCGAAACGAGTCCATGACCCTGCACGCCCGGGTATATGACGCCGGCACCGAGGCCAACAGCGAGACGGCGGCGACCATCCCCGGCCCGGCAGGCGGCGGCGAGGGCTATAACACCACGCGTGACGAGCGTGATTTCATCGCCGTACATCCGGGCGTGGTGAGCCGGGACGACGGTCTTGCCGGCTCGGCACTGGATGCCTCGCACCGCTTTAACAACCCGGCGGCCAGGATTGTGATCACCCGGACGCAGTGAGTAGGGCGGTTTCGCCTGCCGTCTTAACCCCAGCCCTCTCTTCCCGACTCAGCGGGGAAGGGGCGTTTTTTCCGAACGGCACAAGTAGACGACATGACGCACAAGATACTCATCGTCGAGGACAATCCGGAAATCGCAGAGCTGGTGCAGATGCACCTGAAGGACATTCACTGCGAGGCCGACATCGCCTTTGATGGCGCCGCCGGCCTGAAGCTGTTCAAGAATAACAGCTACGACCTGGTGATCCTCGACCTGATGCTGCCGGTGATGGACGGCCTGGAGGTGTGCAAACAGCTGCGCCTGGACAACAAGCGCGTGCCAGTGATCATGCTCACCTCCAAATCATCGGAACTGGACCGGGTGCTGGGCCTGGAGATCGGTGCCGATGATTACCTCACCAAACCCTTCAGTATCCCGGAGCTGGTGGCCCGGGTGAAGGCGCAGTTTCGCCGCCTTGATGCCTTTCACGCCCCCGAGCCGCAGAGCCGGCTGACGTTCGGCGAACTGGTGATCGAACCGGATAAACATCGCGTCACCCTGGCAGGCAAGGCCGTCGAGCTGACCGCCAAGGAGTTCGACCTGCTGCTGCACTTCGCCAGCCATCCCGGCCGGGTCTACAACCGCACCGAACTGCTGGATCAGGTCTGGGGCTACAGTTACGAGGGTTATGAACACACGGTCAACTCCCACATCAACCGCCTGCGCAGCAAGATCGAGGCCGACCCGGCCAAGCCGCAATACATCATGACGGTGTGGGGCGTGGGTTATAAATTCAACGAAGCACAATAATAATGTTACGCACCCTATATGCCCGACTATCTCTCTCACTGGCGGCACTGCTGCTCAGCGTCGGTGTGCTCTACACCCTGCTGAGCCTTTCATCAGCGCAATACTACCTGCAGGAAACCGACCAGAAGCTGCATCTTGACCTGGCCAAGAACCTGGTGGCCGACCGCAACCTGGTGGAATCAGGGCGCATCAACGAGGAGGCGCTGAAGGCCACCTTCATGGAGTACATGGTCATCAATCCGAGCATCGAGATCTATCTGCTTGATCTGCAGGGCAACATCCTCTCCTACTCGGCCGACCCGGGCAAGGTAAAGCGGCGCTCGGTCTCCCTGGCGCCGATCCAGGCGTTTTTACGCGGCGAGGCACTGCCGCTGCTGGGCGACGATCCGCGCAGCCATGACCGGCAGAAAATATTTTCGGTGACGCCGGTACCGAGTGCGGAAAACCCCGAGGGCTACCTCTACGTAGTCCTGCTGGGTGAGCGGTATGACAATGCAGAACAGCTCATCAAGGAAAGTATTATCTGGAAACAGACCGGCTGGGCCCTGACAGGCAGTCTTCTGGTCGGGCTGATCGCGGGCCTGTGGTTGTTCCGCCGCCTGACCCAGCGCCTCAACCGGCTCAGCATGGATATGGATCAATTCCGCCAAAGCGATTTCAGCCACCTTAACGCCATCACAATGCCACGCAAGAACCGCGACGAGATCGACCGCCTCGGCCGCACCTTCCAGCAGATGGCGCAACGCATCGTCACCCAGTTGGACGAGCTAAAACAACAGGACAGCCTGCGCCGCGAGTTGGTGGCCAATGTATCGCACGACCTGCGTACCCCCGTCGCGATCCTGCACGGCTATCTGGAGACATTGGAACTAAAAGGCGATCAGCTCGATAAACAGGAGCGCGACCACTACCTGAAGCAGGCGCTGCAGAGCAGCGACCGCCTCAATCAGCTTATCGCCGAACTGTTCGAACTAGCCCGGCTGGAGACCCAGGAGAGCCTGCCGGAACGGGAACCGTTCAACCTTGCCGAACTGGCCCACGATGCGGTGCAGAAATTCCAGCTGCCGGCCAAGGAAAAAGCGATCGATTTAAGACTGGAGGTCACCTCGGAAAAGCTGTTTGCCTACGCCGACATCGGCCTCATCGCCCGGGTGTTTGAAAATCTGCTTGGCAACGCCCTCAAATTTACCCCCGCCGGCGGTCGGGTAACAGTGACATTGAGCGATATCGATAACAGCTGCGTGGTCCGGATTCAGGACAGCGGCCCGGGCATCAGCGCCGCCGAACTGACCAAGATCTTCGACCGCCTTTATCAAGGCAAGGATAACGGCAACCGCATCAAATCGGGTGGACTTGGGCTGGCCATCGCCAAGCGCATCATCGATCTGCATGGCGGCAACATTAAAGCCGAGAGCGAAACCGGCCGCGGCACGCGTTTCGTATTTTCCTTGCCGCAAGAAGGTCTATAAATCCGTGACCTTTCGGTGAGGATTTCGGTCCAATCAAATATGCATACTGTCAATGAATAGTCATCTTCCGGAACCGTTGGGCGCATGGACACGGCCAGCAAGTGTAGAGGGAGGTATTTACAGCGTGTTCAGGAAGATGACTATTCATTGAACAGGAATTTATTTACATTGTCACAAGAGCATTTAAACGGGACAGCATCATGAACAGACGCAAATTCATCCTGACCACCCTGGCGTTCGCCGCCACCCCACTGCTTGGCGTGCGCGCCAAAGACAACGAGGTGTCGAACATGAGTGACGAGATCGAAAAACTGGAGCTGTCGGAAGCCGAGTGGCGCAAACGGCTGACGCCCGAACGGTTCAAAGTCCTGCGCAAAGAGGGGACCGAACCGGCCCACAGCAGTCCGCTCAATGATGAAAAACGCAAGGGCACCTATATCTGTGCCGGCTGCGACCTCCCCCTGTTCACCTCGGAGATGAAATACGACAGCGGCACAGGCTGGCCCAGCTTTTTCAAGGCCCTCCCCAATGCGGTAGAGACCAAGCTCGATTTCAAACTAATCCTGCCGCGTACCGAATATCACTGTATCCGCTGCGGCGGTCACCAGGGCCATGTCTTCAACGACGGCCCCGAACCCACCGGCAAGCGTTACTGCAACAACGGGCTGGCGTTGAAATTCATCCCTGAGCAGGCATGAACACGGGGGCTATGCCCCCCCTAAAAAGGCAGGACAATATCTTGAAGAGCGCGGATTCAACTTTGAAGTGAAACGGTTAGCGAAGTCCTGGTATTGAAGAAGACTTCATAGGATGTCCGATAGCCCAGCGATTTTCTCGAACGGTGATTGAGTTTATCCATAGCCTTTTCGATTTCACATTCAATCCGCGCCCCCAGGAAACATAAGGATGGGCGAAATAGATACGAGCGTCCTTCTCGAAGCGCCTTGTTAGCCCAGCATAGCTAGGCATAGCTTTGTAATTCGATAATATTGCCTTCTGGGTCAGTTGCATAAACTTCTGTCAAAAGACCACGGTTAGGTACCTCAACTGTAACAACCTCGCTCATTGCTGACGTTAGGCATCCGATAGAAAATAGAAGTTCAGATCACTATTAAAAAATAAGGAGTTGTGAAATAAAAAGTATGAGATCCGGATTGTTACTCACATTTCTCATACTGAGTTCTGCTTCCTATGCCGATAGTGTCAAAGAAGCAAATGTCGATGGTATAAAAATAGGTATGGCATGCCAAGAAGCGCTAGTAGTAATAAAGGCCGCTGGATATGCTGTAAATGAAAAAACAATCGATTGTGTTGGCAGTATTAAAGTAACCGTCCGGCGAACCCATCTTTTCAACGCTACCCTGTGCTGTAATTCTAAGTGTCCACCTAATTTTTAGTGGACACCTACGATGAATGAAATAGTCACTGTTAAGACACCGGTCAAGCGTCGCCGGTTTTCCAACGCC
>JASBUE010000044.1 GCA_030148045.1 Candidatus Tenderia sp. | reverse complement strand
CGCGATGAACTCACCGCCGCCTTCCTGGAGTTCAAACTGGCGCCCAAACTGGTCGAGCGCCTGGTCGTGAACCTGCGTTTGCTGGTAGACCGCATTCGCATGCACGAGCGTGTCATCATGGACATCTGCGTCAACAAGGCGCACATGCCGCGCAAGGAATTTGTCACCAGCTTCCCCGACAATGAAACCGATCCGGACTGGCTCGACAAGCATATCAAGGCCGACAAGGGACACTCCTCGGTACTGGATCACTTCCGTGACGACATCCTGCGTGCCCAGCAAAAGCTGATCCAGCTGGAGCAGGAATGCGGGATGACGATCACCGAGATCAAGGACATCAATCGCCGCATGTCCATCGGCGAGGCCAAGGCCCGCCGCGCCAAGAAAGAAATGGTGGAAGCCAACCTGCGCCTGGTGATTTCCATTGCCAAGAAATACACCAACCGCGGCCTGCAGTTCCTGGACCTGATTCAGGAAGGCAACATTGGCCTGATGAAGGCCGTGGACAAGTTTGAATACCGGCGTGGTTACAAATTCTCGACCTATGCCACCTGGTGGATTCGCCAGGCCATCACCCGCTCCATCGCGGACCAGGCCCGCACCATCCGTATCCCGGTGCACATGATTGAGACCATCAACAAGCTCAACCGCATCTCCCGGCAAATGCTCCAGGAGATGGGCCGCGAGGCCACCCCGGAAGAGCTGGCCGAGCGCATGGAAATGCCCGAGGAAAAGGTGCGCAAGGTCCTCAAGATCGCCAAAGAGCCGATCTCCATGGAGACGCCCATTGGGGATGACGAAGACTCCCATCTGGGTGATTTCATCGAGGATCAGAACGACCTCTCGCCGTCCGAGTCGGCCACGGCCGAAGGCCTGCGCGAGGCCACCCAGGGCGTACTGGAAGGCCTGACGGCCCGCGAAGCCAAGGTGCTGCGCATGCGTTTCGGTATCGACATGAACACCGACCACACCCTGGAGGAGGTCGGCAAACAGTTCGATGTCACCCGTGAGTGTATTCGCCAGATCGAGGCCAAGGCGCTGCGCAAGTTGCGCCATCCCAGCCGCTCCGAACGGCTGCGCAGCTTTCTCGACCTCGAATAGGTCGTATCGCCGGCAAAAAAAGAGGCGCCACTACGGCGCCTCTTTTTTATCCTTAAATATAAACTTTTTTAGATCTCACCCGTTTGCCGGTATAATCGCTTACCACTCTTATTTCGTATGCGGCGCACGATCGGGCACCCATGCCCGAGCCGTCTTCGCTGCCCCCCTGAATAAGGGCCTGTAGCTCAGTTGGTTAGAGCAGGGGACTCATAATCCCTTGGTCCACGGTTCGAGTCCGTGCGGGCCCACCATATTTGTCACCTCGCGCCCTTCTGCGGGTCGAACCATAAGTTGGCAGTATGGTAATCGCCCCGAAAAATAGCTGACATCGTGTGACCTAGCAGAATAGATGGCAGATATGGGATCTGGCGGGATTAAACGGGGGATAATGGGAAGCGGTTGAAATTATAAGGATTTTAATGGGCTGTTAAGGGCTGAAGGAACGGGAATCAAAAAAGATGATTTTGCATGCACGGCCCTAATTGGGCCGTTTTTCGCATTATAGTTGTCATGCTACATCCGGCGACCCGCCCAGACTACACGGCCTATGATCGATATGCTGTCTGAGTGTCCATTGTCCAGTTCGATATCGAACGACTGATACGCTGCATTATCACTGGTCACCTTCACTTTACGGCCTGGCAGGCGCTGGAATCGCTTCACCAGCAGTGTATCGTCCATCCTTAGCACGTATATACCATCTCTCGGGACAGCCTGTGCGGCTTTGCTGTTGACCAGAATGACATCACCGGGGCGCAGCGTTGGCTCCATTGATTCGCCGTCTACATATATCAGATACAGGTCAGCCGGATTCGCATGTAATGCGCGCTCGATCCATTCACGTTTAAATGCCAATGAATCAATGACTTGCTCATGCTCTACGACGGCACCGTGGCCTGCAGCCGCGTGCACGTCGTAGAGCGGCACCCGGGCATATTCTGCCCCCATCTCCTCGCTTACCTGCATCAGCGGGCTTTCAGGCTGCTGTGTTTTACAGCGATCCAGCATCATTGGTCCATCGCCGGTCATAAGCCAGTGAATATTTATACCTGCCTTAGCAAAAGACTGAATTGCATCGCTGCCAGGCTTGCTGTGGTCGCTTTCGTACTTTTTTAGACTGCTTTCAGGAATGTCTGTCAAGGTTCCAAATTCGGAAACTTTCAATCTGAGCGCACGCCTTGCAGCAGCCAATCTGGAACCTATAGTTAAGTGACGCACTTAATTTACCTCAAGCGCGTCACAGATGACGCACTTAATATAAAAAATGAAACAAATGATATCTTGTTGTTTTTATTAATATTTATATCAATCTCCTCCAGTTATAAAAACCGAAATAAGTGCGTCACACGAAAAAGTTCCAAATTCGGGTTGACCAAAGTTCCATATCTGGGCTAAGGTCTAAATCCATGAGCCCAATAGACACCACCACACAACGTATCTTCCGCGACCCGGTCAAACGGCGCGCCTGGATCATCTATCAACTGAGTTTGCAGGGACGGTCGATGGCGTCACTGGCCCGTGATCTGGGTGTGGCGCGCGGCGTACCGCGTCACGCGTTTACGCACCCCTATCCACGTATGGAGCGCGCCATCGCCGAGGCGGTGGACGTGCCGGTCCATCTGCTTTTCCCTGATCGCTATGCCCCTGATGGTGAACGTCTGATCCGTATGGGGCGTCCCGCAAAGTCTAGCACCAAGAGCGCAAAGAATAGCACCCAATCGCGCGCTGGCAATGACCATCGCAGCAAAACAAATAGACAGGGCCGGGCTGCCTGATGCGACGGGGCCAGGACACGCACACGCTCGACCTGTTTGAGGTGCCCCAACCGGCCGCGCCATTGCCCTCGAGCATGGATTATCGCGGTGAGGTCGCCGCCCTGGTCGCGCAGATGCTCAAGGAGACCGATGGCGACCGCTATGACGTCGCCGCACGTATGGCGCGTCTGTCCGGTCAGGACGTGAGCAAGTACATGCTCGATGCCTGGTCGAGTGAGGCCCGGGAGGCCTACAACATGCCGTTCTACCAGGCCCCCGTACTGGAAACGGCCTGCGAGTCCCACCTGTTGAGCAACTGGCTGGCGGCCAAACGCGGGGGACGTCTACTCATTGGTCGCGAGGCCCTCAATGCCGAGCTGGGCAAGCTCGAACACCTGAAGGAAGAGGCTGCCCGAAAGATACGGGAACTGAAAAAACTGATGGGAGCATTGCGATGACGGACAGTAAACCCCCGATTTTCAGCGCAGATTGTGCGGCTCGCCGAGAGGCTAAGCGTGCCGCTTCGCAAGAACAGCGCATACGTCAACAGGTTGCCAGTGAATTGGCTGGTGTTTTCGGCATCAATGAGCGGATCGCGGCCCTCCTTCTGGAGGGGCGCGGCAAGGAGGCTGTCACTCAATTTCTCGATACAGTGTCGCTCAGAAACGATGAGTACGGCAGCCTCCTCTGGTTTGCCAGAGACATGATCGCTAGACGGAATGCTAAGTAATGGCGTCGATACGTTTCACCGCCCACCGCGCCAGCGTGCGATCCATTTCTGGCACCGAGGCGGCATCCGCTTCAATGGCCAACGATTGGCGCAGCGTATCAACGGACAGCGGCTCGCCGCGCTCAAGCAGCGCCAACACATGCCGCCCGATGGCGCACGGTCCGAATCGCTCACTGCCCTTGGCGATTTGTTCGTCCTGCAAACGTTTCATTTCATCTACCAGCTTGGCCGGATCTTTGATTTCTTTCATGGGAACCCTCCGTCGGGTTGTTTGTTGTAGGGACTTTCAGCCTACCAGAGGGCAGGGTTCCCACCTACACCGGGGGCGCCCATGACTGAGCGCGCCTGCACTGTCCGTGAGATTGCTGCGGCCTTAGATGAGCCAAAGCGAAAAATTGAGCGCCGTGCCGTCCGTGAGGGCTGGTCTTATACCGAAGAGACCGGCCGAGGCGGCAAGCGCCGCCTGTATGCCCTGTCTGAGTTGCCCCCTGAGGTGCGTCTGGCGCTGGTGACCCGCGAGGCGGCATCGGCCCCGGTGCACAGCCCCTCGAGCACGTCCACCGCAGCGAGTCTGCCCACCCGCCAGGCAACCGACGATCAACGCGCGGTGGCTGCGGCGCGCGTGCGGCTGGTGCGCATGGTGCTCGACAGCGCGGCCCATCAGGGCTACCGGGGCACCACCGCCGCGAGCGCGGAGCTGGCCACGCTGCTCGCGGCCAATACCGATACACACTTGCGTAGCCTGGCTCATCGCGCCAATGACCGGTCGCGTGCCGGTCATGTGATCAGTGCGCGCACCCTGCAGCGCTGGGTGCAGGCCTGGCAGCGCCACGGCGAGACCGGGCTGGTGCCGGGGCGGCGTCAGCGCCACCTGCGTGTGCCGAGCTGGGCGGGGAGTTTTCTCACTCACTATCAGCGCCCAACCAAGCCCTCGGTGGAAGACGCCTACCGTCAGTTTATTCATAGCCTGAACGGTGCCGACGCCCCCAGCATCCACCAGGTGCGCCGGTTTATCGCCACGCTCAGCGTGGAGGCGCGCGAGAAGGGCCGGATGGGTCCGCGAGACCTCATCAAAAAACTGCCCTTCAAGCGGCGCAAATTCGACGATCTGATGCCCAACGAAATCTGGACGGCCGACGGTCATACCTTCGATGCCGAGGTGCAGCACCCCTTTTATATCGGGCGTGTGTTCAGACCTGAAATCACCTCCTTCCTCGACATCCGTACCCGACGCCTGGTGGGCTGGTCAGTGGATCTCGCCGAGTCGGCCACCGCCGTGCTCGACGGGCTACGCACCGGAATCCATCAGAACGG
>JASBUE010000009.1 GCA_030148045.1 Candidatus Tenderia sp. | reverse complement strand
TTGGTGTTGACCGCGGTCTGGGAGATGCCGTCGATGTAATACTCGATGGGATCCTCCACGGTCATGATGTTGCGCTGATTGTCGTTGAGCCGCGCCAGCCCGGCGTAGAGGGTGGTGGTCTTGCCCGAGCCGGTGGGGCCGGTGACCAGGATAATGCCGTGGGGGCGGTGGATCAGTTTATCGAGCTGCTGCATGGTGTTCGGTTCCATGCCCAGGTGCTCCAGGTCCAAACGGCCGGCCTGTTTGTCCAGCAGACGCAGCACCACCCGCTCGCCGCCCTGACCGACGGGCAGGGTGGAGACACGCACGTCCACCGGCCGCCCGGCGATGCGCAGTGAGATGCGACCGTCCTGGGGCAGGCGCTTCTCGGCGATGTCGAGCCGCGCCATGACCTTGATGCGCGACACCAGCAGCGGCGCCAGGTGGCGGTTGGGTTCCAGCACCTCGCGCAGCACGCCGTCGACGCGAAAGCGCACCGCCATGCGCCCTTCGAAGGTGTCCAGATGAATATCCGAGGCACCCTCCTTGATGGCCTGGGTGAGCAGGGCGTTGAGCAGGCGGATGATGGGGGCGTCGTCCTCGCTCTCCAGCAGGTCCTCGGGTTCGTCCAACTCCTGGGCGATGCTGGACAGGTCGTCCTCCTCGCCCATGCTGCCCATCATATCGAAGGCCTCACCGGAGCCACTCTCATAACTCTGTTGCAGCAGGCGCTCGAACTGCTCAGGCGCCATCAGCTCCAGCTGCAGCGGCACACCGAAGTAGCGCCGCAATTCGGCCAGGCTGCGGCTGGAGATAGTGGCGCGGCATTGCAGCTGGGCCGCCTCGGGCGTCAGGGCCTTGAGCAAGGTACCGTGGCGCTTGGCGAAACCGAAGCTGAGTCGCTTCGGCGGCGGTGCTTCTTCCGTGGCTGTCTCGGCAACCTGGGTTTCAGTCAACATCGTCGTTTAATGCGCCGCTTTCGGTATCGGGCGGGAGGGGCTGATAGGCGGGTGGCAATTCGAGGAACTCGGGCAATACCGGCACCTCGGCCTCATCCAGCATCATCACCCCATGCCGCTGGAAGTTGAGCTGCTCGGCGCGCACGTATTCGTATTTGCTCGAAGTAATATTGTTGACCACCGCAGCGTCACGCACGATAGTGGGGCGGATGAACACCAGCAGGTTGTTCTTCACCTTATTGGAACTCTTATAACGGAACAGGGCGCCCAGAAAGGGGATGTCACCGAGCAGGGGCACTTTCTGCTCCGACTCGTTGACATCGTCCTTGATCAAACCGCCAAGCACGATGGTACCGCCATCATCCACCAAGACCGAGGTGCGGATGGAGCGAGTGTTGGTGGTAATGTCCGCCGCCCCTTCCGGCGAGGGGGCGATGATGTCGACATTCTGCTCGATGTCGAGCTTAACGGCATTGCCCTCGTTGATCTGCGGTTTGACCTTGAGAGTGATGCCCACGTTTTGTCGCTCGATGGTCGTGAAGGGATTGGTGGGTGTGGTGGAACCGTCAGCGATGGCGACATAGCTGCCGGTCCGAAAGGGCACGTTCTCACCCACCACGATTTCGGCCTCTTCGTTGTCCAGGGTGAGGATGGTCGGCTTGGACAGCACATTGGCGCGGCTGTCGCCCTGGATGGCCTTGATCAGGCCGACAAAATCGGTGTTGCCGCTGTTGATGCGGCCGATGCCGAGAAAACTGAGCGGCGCCGAGGGGACGCCGATGCTATCGTTGCGCAGTCCGAGCCCGACCGTCGGGGCGTTGAAACCGTCCGTGAACACGGTGCCGCCGATGGGCCCCTTGCCATCGCCCGAACCATCGACAAACCAGCTCACGCCCAGCTCGGCGCTCTTGTCCTCGGTGACCTCGGCAATCACCGCCTCCACCAGCACCTGGGCGCGGCGCACATCCAACTGCTTGATCACCCCCTTGAGGGAACGCAGCAGATCCGGCGGCGCGGTGATCACCAGGGCGTTGGTGGCCTCATGGGCCTGGATGGTGATGGGCGAACGCACCGTCGGCGCCGGTGCCTTGGCGCCGCCCTCCTGCTCCTTCTCGAAACTCTCACCCAGGCCGGTGAGCACGGGCACCAGGTCCTTGGCCTTGGCGTAACGCAGATAGATGACATGGGTGTTGCCGCTGGTCTCCAGCGGCGTATCCAAATGGCTGATGATGGCGCGGATGTTGAGCCGCTCCGACTTGTCTCCGCTGATGAGAATACTGTTGGTGCGCTCATCGGCCACCAGCACCGCCGCGCCGGACTGCTGGTTGGGGTCAGCGCGCCTGCCCTGCTGGCGCAGGTTTTCCAGGATGCGTACCACCTCGCCGGCGGCGGCGTGCTTGAGCGGCATCACCTCCAGGTCGGAGGCGCTGGCCACGTCGATACGGTCGATGATGCTGAGCAGACGGTCCACATTGGCGGCGGCGTCGGAGATGATCAGCACATTGGTGGGGGCATAGGCGGCCATATGGCCGTGCTGCGGCACCAGCGGTCGCAGGATGGGCACCAGCTGGGCGGCGGAGACATTCTTAACGTCGATGACACGGGTGACGATCTCGTCGCCGCTGGCGTCACGGCGCATCATTTCGGCACCGCCCATCTGCTTGGCGTTCACCGAGGGTACGATCTTGATCACGTTGCCCACCGGCACGGCCGAGAAGTTGTGCACCTCGAGCAGGGAAAGGAAGGTCTGGTAGACCTCGTTGGCGCTCATCGGCCTGGAGGAGATCACCGTCACCCGGCCCTTGACGCGCGGATCGATAATGAAATTTTTCCCGGTAAATTCGGCCACCGTGGCGATGACGGTCTCGAGTTCGGCGTCCTTGAGGTTGAAGGTGATGCTGGACTGCTGGGCCTGGGCGATGCCCAGCCAGAGACCATTCAATAACAACAAGGCGGCCAGCAACCAGCCGAAGCGCTCAAGACCCGCGACTTTCTTGCTGCGATTATTTTCACTCAATTCCATCAATCTTCCTAACTTGCCCCTAATTGATTGGCAGGGTAAACCGTTGCTTGACGCCGTTGCGCTCCACCACCAGGTCCAGGGTATCGGCGCTGGTCAAATCCTTCATTAAACTGAAGCCCTTGGCCGGACTGTCCAGTTCCACGCCGTTCACCGCGGTCACCACGTCCCCGGGCCGCAGGCCGTAGCGGCCCAGGAAGCTGGCATCGCGGCCCGGCTGCAGTGTGTAACCAGCAAACCCGCCGTTGTCATAGGCCGGGGTGATACGCACAAGATCGGCCACCTGCTGGGGATCGGTTAATAAAGTATCACGGTACTCGCGCAACGAATATGAACGCCGCGACACCGCGGCCGCCGAGCCGGACAAGCCGCCGGCGGCGGGGTCCACCGCGGCCCCCGGCACCACGGCGGACCCCATGCTCAAGGA
>JASBUE010000323.1 GCA_030148045.1 Candidatus Tenderia sp. | reverse complement strand
CTGGCGGCGGCGCTGCCGCACAGTCAATCCCGGTTACTCCACGGCGAGGGCCACCTGTCGCTGATCGTGCGTCACCTCGACGCCGTGCTCGCCGATCTGTGCCCATGAGCGATTTTTGAACAGGACGATAAGGAGGATTCCACCCATGTCGGATGTACAACTCGGGCGGCAGGCTGACCGCGGGGGGCGCGACCCGGAGACGGTCGAGCTTGAGATCGATGAGGACGGCTCCCCGGTGACGCTGGAGCCGGCGAGCTGGTTCGTCTGTTTCGTACCCGGCCTCCAGAAGCAATGGTGGCACCCTTTGGTCAACAAGCGCCACAAGCATGTCTTCGCCATGCGGCCGGCGGGGCCGGGCGAATGGACCCTGTTCGAGCCGTGGTGGCATCGCCTGCTGACGGCCACCATCACCGCGGAGCAGGCGCGCAAGTTTCTGCTCTGGGGCGCCCGCGGCGACGTGCTGCTGGTGCGCGAAGCCATCCCCGGGCAGGGCAGCCAGGTGCGCGGCTGGATGACCTGCGCGGCGCTGGCATCCTATCTCCTGGGGCGCAAGTATTGGGTATGGACGCCGCACGGACTCTACAAGCTGCTGCTGCGCGAACCGGGCGTGTGCCGCGTCGATGTCTCGGTGCTGTTGGAGAGCGACCTCGGCGCACTGGCCGCGCCGGGTTCACGGGTGGTGACGGCCTGCCCGCTGTGTTCACCGGAGGCGCCCCGACCGCCGGGCGCGCCCAAGCCGTTCTGTCTGAACTGCGGCCGTGATCTCGCCCCCGGGTGGGGTGACCGGATCCGCGCGCAGGCGGGCGGCGAGGGTTCGTGAAGCCTAAGTTTCAGTCCCGCCTGCCGTCTTCAACGGTGTCATTTTTTTGAGAAGTCGATTCGGTCTCCCCTGGACCCGGCGATTTATCAGCGCCGGCTTCAGGAGAGGGCGGGGGGCTTGCCTGCTGCGGGACGGGCGATGGCCCGGGCCCGCGGGATGCGCCCTGCGGCAGGGACAACTGTTGTTGCCATGCGGCATCGGATTCCCAGCCCCATTTCAGATAGAGGGTGGGGATCACGAGCATGTTTAAAACGGTGGAGGTGGCGAGCCCGCCCAGGATGACGTAGGCCATAGGCCGCTCGAGTTCCTTGCCGGCGATGTCGCCGATCAGCAGGGGAAGAAGACCCAGCACGGTCGAGGCGGCGGTCATGAGAATGGGAACCAGGCGTTCCAGCGAGCCTTCAATGATTACCGCTTCCCGGTCAAGCCCCTCGGCACGGAGCTGGCGGTAGCGGCTCACCAGGATGATACCGTTCCGGGCCGCGATGCCGAAGACGCCGATGAAGCCGATCATGGAGGGGATGCTCATGATTCTGCCGCTGAGGAAGACGGCCACCACTCCCCCGATGAGTGCCAGCGGCAGGTTGGCCATGACCAGGAAGGCCGCGCGGCTGGAGTTGAAGACCTTGTAAAGGAGCATGAAGACCACCACCACGGCCACGGCTCCGTAGTTCAGCAGGACGCGGGTGGCTTCCTGCTGACTTTCGAACTGGCCGCCGTATTCGATGAAGTAACCGGGGGGCAGCTCGACCTGCTCCTTTATCTTCCGTTGCGCCTCGGCAATGATGCCGCCCAGGTCCCGTCCGGCCGTATTGGCTTGTACCACGATGCGCCGCTGGACCCGCTCCCGGTTGATGAAGTAAGGGCGGTTCTCGATGACGACTTCCGCAACCTGATTCAAGGGAACCTTGCGGCCGTGGGGGGCATCCACCAGCACGTTGCGCATGGACCGGACATCACGCCGGGACGGCGTGTCAAACCAGAGAAAGAGGTCGAAGCTTTTCTGTCCCTCGATCACCTGGGACACGCTCTCGCCGTTGAAGGCGATCTGTGCCGTCTCCAGCACATCTCCCGCGTTGAGCCCCAGGCGGGCGGCTCGCTCCCGGTCCACCTTGATCCGGACCTCCGGCACGGTGATCTGCTGTTCGAGCTGCAAATCGGTAACCCCCCGGATACCGGTGAGGATGGTCTCTACCTGCCGCCCTTTCTCCAGCAGTTGCTTCAATTCGCCGCCGTAGATCTTGATCGCGATCTGGGCCCGGATGCCGGAGAGCACCTCGTCCAGGCGATGGGCGATGAACTGACCCATGTTGACGGCCACACCCGGGATCGTTTCCAGGTCTGCGCGAATCAGTCGAACCAGCTCCTCGGGATCACGCTCGCCATAGTGCAGAAGAATGTCGAATTCGATGAAATTGGGCGGCATGGCGTCCTCGTCCAACTCCGCCCGCCCGGCCCGCTGCGAGACCGAAACCACTTCGGGGTATTGGCGCAGCAGGGTGGTGATTCTCCCGCCGAGACGCATCGATTCCTGAAGCGATGTGCCGGGCAGGCTGGTGACCGCCAGGATGAAGTTTCCCTCATGGAATTCCGGGAGAAACGAGCGACCGAGGAAAGGGATCATGGCGGCGCTGATTCCCAGCAGGACAAGCGCCGCGGCGATGACCGCGCGGGGACGCCGCAGCGCGCACCGCAGCAGGTATTCATAGCCGCTTTTGAGCGGCCGCGTGACGATGTTCTCCCGTTGCGCACCGGGGCTGCCCGTCTTCCCGGCCGTGACGAGGAGCAGGGAACAAAGGGCGGGGGTCAAGGTCACCGCCACCAGCAACGATGCGAAGAGCGAGGCGGTGAAGGCCAGCCCGAGCGGCGTAAAGATCCGGCCTTCCACCCCGCTGAGGAGAAAAATGGGGCCGAAGACCACCAGGATGATCCAGGTGGCATAGACGACGGAATCGCGGATTTCCCGCGACGCCAGGAGGATGACCTTGAAAGGCGGGTCTGGTTGGGCCCGTGCGCGATTCTCCTGCAGGCGGCGGAAGATATTCTCGGCATAGACGATGGCGTCGTCCACGACTGCGCCGATAGCGATCGCCAGCCCCCCGATCGTCATGGCGTTGATGCCGATATTGAAGGCCTCAAGTATCAAGATGCCCATGAGCATGCTGAGCGGCATGACGGTCAGGGTAATGAAGGAGACCCGGAGGTTGAACAGGAAGAAGACCACCACGATGGAAACAATGACCGCCCCCTCGATGAGGGCGCGCCGCAGGTTGCGGATGGAAGACTCGATGAAATTGGCCTGGCGGAAGACCTGGCTGTGCAGCTCGATCCCCGGCGCGAGGGTGCGCCGGATCTCCTCGAGGGCCTGCTCCACCTCGCGGGTGACGGTCAGGGTATCGGCGCCATACAGCTTGGCGACGGTGCCGATGACCGCGGGTTTTCCCATGTAGGCGGCGTCGCCGCGGGGAAACGCGGGCCCCAGCTGCACCGCCGCCACCCGCTCCAGGGTGATGGGGATGCCCGCGTATTCGGCCACCACCGTCTTCTTCAGATCGTCGACGGAGGCGATCCGTCCCGCGCCGGTGACGACAAACTCCTGTACGGGCGCGACGAGGAAGCCGCCGGGGACGTTCAAATTGGCCTGCCTGACCGCCTCCAGGACGTCACGGACGGTCACCTTGTAGCGCAGCAGTTTCTCGGAGGAGAGCAGCACCTGATACTGCTTGACGCCGCCGCCCATGCAGACCACCGAGGCGACGCCCCGGATGGACAGAATGCGGTTGCGGATATCCCAGTCGCACAGCGTGCGCAGTTCCAGGGGAGAAATGCCCGTCTCACTCTGGAGGGCGAATTTCACCAACCAGCTGACCGCCGAGGTGATGGGGAGCATGACCGGCGCCTCGGTTCCCGGAGGAAACTGCTCGCGTACCTCCTGCAGGCGCTCGTTGACGAGCTGCCGTGCGGTATAGATGTCAGTCCCCCATTCAAACACGACGATCACGGTCGAGAGCCCGGCCGTGGTCTTGGACCTGACGACACTGACGCCGGGGGTGCCGTTCACCACCGCCTCGATGCGGAACGTGATCAGGGTCTCCACGTCTTCCGGGCCGAGGCCGGGCGCCTGGGTCTGGATGACCACCTGGGGCGGCGCGAACTCGGGGAGGACGTCGAGGGTCATGTCGCGCACAATGAAGACCCCGAGCACCAGCAGGGTGGTGTATATCACCACGGTGAGGAGGCGGTTGCGCAGCGCCCAGTTCGTGATCCAGTCGAACACGCTTTCCTTCCCGGTCTAATGGGGGTGGCCGCCCAAGGCCTCCCCCCCTCTGCGCAACATCAGGTATTGGGTGTAGACCTGATGCTTGCCATCGGTGACCACCCTTTCGCCCGCCGCCAGCCCCTGCATCACTTCCGCATGGCGGTCGTCCCGGACCCCCAGCAGCAGATCGCGGCGGATGAAAACATCCCCGTCCTGGACGAAGGCGAACTCTTCTCCCTCGGCGCTGATCAGTGCTTCCAGCGGGATGGTCAGATTCTGATGATCCTCGCCGATCACCACCGACAGATCGGCGAAGAGGTCCTGTTTCAACATCGCGTGATGGTTGACGATTTCGGTCCAGACATGGAGGGTCCTCGTCTGCGGATCTATGGTGGGGCTGATGAAAGTGACCTGCCCTTCGAAGACCTGTTGGGGATAGGCGGCGACTCGCACCCGCACCGACTGGCCCATCTTGAGGAGGGGGAGGGTGTCCTCGAAGGCGTCCCCCTCCACGATCATGACCGAGTCGTCGAGGATCTTGAAAAGCGGCTGGCCGGGTTCGATGGTCTGCCCCAGGATGACATTGCGCTCGACGATGGTGCCGGAGAGGGGGGCGGGCAGATGAAGGGTCGAGACGGTCTTTTCCCGCCGAATCTTGCGGATCTCCGCCGCGCTGATTCCCAGCAGCTCAAGCTGCCGCGTCAGGCTCTGGATTTCATTCAGTACCGCCCGATGCTGGTTTTCAGCGGCCAGCAGGTTTTTGCTCGCGACGATACCCTTTTCCACCAGGACGCGGGTCCGTTCCAGATCCGCCTCGGCCAGGGAGAGCCTGTTTTCCGCCTGGATCAGCTCCAGCTCCACCTTCTCCAGCTCCACGCTCTGGATATCCACCAGGTCCTGTTCCCTCTGTACCCGATCACCCAGTTTCACATGAATGGCCACGGCCTGCCCCGCCACGCGGCTGGCGACCAGGGCGATGCGGTCCGGGTCGGGCTTGACCACGCCGTTGAGCAGGCGTATGTCCTCCAGCGAGCGCAACGTGGCCGGGGTGGTTCTGAGGCCGATGGTGGCCTGCTCCGCGGCTGAGAGTTTCACTGCTGAGGGGGGCTCCGGCGTCTCCCGGTGCGGTTCCCCGCCGCTGTCGGCGATGTTCTCTTCATGCCCTGCGTCGTTGTCATGGACATCCGCGTTGCCCATCGGTGGCGGGGGCGGTGTTTCCTGTTCCCGGGAACAGGCGCCCACCCCGTACGCCAGGAAGATGACCGCGACCAGGAGGGGCAACAGGTGCCCGCCCTTCTCTTTGCTTGATTTCACGGCCCGCCGCTCCCGCTGCTTGCAGGTTCCACCAGGTAACCGGTGGTCATCGGCCCGCTGTCCGGTGCGGTCGCCGAAGGCCTCGTCATGGCGATGGCCCGCCGTAAATTCGTGATAGCGACGTTAAGCTCGCCGATGGACTCGAGATAATCGAACCGGCTGTCGATCAGTTCCCGCTGGGAAAGGAGTACCTCGGTGAGGCCGAACTGGCCCAGTGTGTAGCCCTCCCGCAGAAGACGGAAGTTTTTCTCCTGCTGGGGGAGGATGCGTTGCACGTACTGGCTGACGATTTCCTGCGACCGCTCGAATTGATTGAAGGCCGTGGCCACCTCCGCCTCGATCTGGGCGCGGATTTGGCTGATCCTGGCACGCTCTCTATGCGCCCCGGCCAGCGCCGTCTCGAGCTCCCCCGGCGGCGATTGAACAGGGGGATGGGAATGGCGACGTCCAGCAGGGTGCGCCGCTCCCGCTCTTCGAAGCCGTGGTCCTTCTCGTAGCGCAGGGTCACCTCCATTTCCGGCAGGTAGCGCTCGGCCCGGATCAGGCTCACGCCGTGCCGGAGGGCTTGCAAGGCCGCCTCGGCGGCGCCGAGATCCGGACGTAATTCAAGGGCCCGTTGAAAAAAAGCGCCTGGCTTGCCGGGAGGGTCGGGCAGGAGCAGCGCTCCTGCGGCGTGCAGCGGGGCCTCGGTCGTCCGGCCCAGCTGCAGGTTAAGGTCTTTGCGGGTGGCGGAGGCTTGCCGGCCTTCGGCCACCTGCCGGATTTCGGCGCGGCGCAGCTCCACCTCGGCGCGCAGCAGATCCAGGTTCGGCGTCTCACCCGCCTCCGCCTGCTTGCGGACCGCTTCACGGGTTTCTCCGGCCAGGGCCATTGCCTCTTCGGCCAGTTCCAAGCGCGCCTGCGCCACCAGGAGCTCGCCGAAGAGGCGCATGACATCGGCGAGAATGCGTCGTTCCGTGTCGCGGATCACCCATTCCATCTGGGTCAGGTTTGCAGCGGCGATATCGGTGCGCAGCGCACGCTGGCCCCGGAGTTCAATAACCTGGGAGAAACCGATGGCAACGCCCCTCACGTTGCGCTGTTCTTGCGGCGGGGCCTCGCTGCGGGAGCGCCCCTCGTTACCCCCCATCTCGAGAATCGGGTTGAAGGGATAAAGACGTGCCTGGGTGAGTTCGCCGCGGGCCATGTCCAGATCGCGGCGTACCACCTGGAGTTGTGGGTTGTCGCGCAGGGCCAGATCCAGAACTTCCTCAAGGGTGAGGCGCTCTGGCGGCTCCGCCCGGCTGTGTGTCGGCGTTGCCGTTATCGTGATGAGCGCCACCGCAATGCACCACCCGATCCGGGACGTGGATCTTCCCTGCATGACCTTTCCCCTCCCTTGAGCAGCGAGGCGCACAGAGCACGCTATATCCAATATAGTAGGGTTGTGAGCTATGGAAGGAAGCAGGTATACGTGTCGGGTCTTGCTTCGCCTTTATTCAAAGTCGAATCGTGCCCCGCTCATGCGAGGCAACGAGCAAGACCCGAGCCATTGCAGGCGCTGTGCCGGGGCGGGCTTGACAAAAATATGCGCGAGTATATATATGCAATTATGAATATGCAGGATATGAGCGCCTCGGCGCAGGAGGCCGCCGAGTTGATGCGCGTGCTCGGCAATGAGACGCGGCTGATGATACTGTGCCGGCTGGCCGAGGGCGAGCAGAGTGTCGGCCATCTGGCGAGGGAGCTCGGCGCGCGCCAGACGGCTGTCTCCCAGCAGCTCGCCCTGTTGCGCCGGGAAGGCGTGGTGACACCCAGGCGGGAGGGGCAGACCATCTTTTACTCCCTGGCCAGCGACGAGGTGCGCCGGCTCATCGAGGCGCTCTACAGCATCTATTGTGCACCGAAAAAGAAGGGAGGGAACCACAAAAGGCCCACCAGGTCGCCGCGATCCGTATCTGATTGATCCCCCCCCCTTGCGTAAGTGCGTAAGTTTGTATATATTGTTAATTGAATATATAACAGCGCGCAAACGCGCGCCGCAATCAAGGAGGACTCACCCATGAATATCGATCGCACGGTCTTCGCTGTCGCCGGCCTGTTTATTCTCATCAGCCTCACGCTCGGCCTGCTGCATAGCCCGTGGTGGTTTCTCTTCACCGCGTTCGTCGGCCTGAACATGTTCCAGGCCGCCTTTACCGGCTTCTGCCCGCTGGCGAAACTATTGCGGGCATTCGGCTTGCGGCCGGGCTGCGCCTTTGACTGATCCGCGGGTGAATGCTCGCGTGACACATCCTGATCGCCGCCAACCTCCCTGCGCGTTGCGGTGATCCCCTTTCCGTTCTCCGTTCGGAGGATTCATGACTTTCTTGACTAAAAACGCCATGGCCCATCCCGGCCGCTTCATGTGGGCGGCGGGACTGGCGAGCCTGTTCATGATTGCGCTGGTGGCGCTGCCGTCGCTGTTTGCCGTGCCGGTGCTGCAGGGGCTCAAGGTCGATACGGACCCGGAGAACATGCTCGCGGCAGACGAGCCGGTGCGCGTCTTCCACAACCGCATGAAGGCCGAGTTCTCGCTCCATGATCTGATCGTCGTGGGCGTGGTGCAGGAGGACAGTCCCAACGGTGTTTTTAATCCGAAGACCCTGGGCGAGGTTTACCGGCTGGCGCGGTTTGCCGAGACCCTCCGTTGGGAGGAGGCGGGTGAAGCGGCCGGCGTCGTCGCCGCAGACATCATCGCGCCCAATACGGTCGACAATATCGAGCAGGCCGGTCTCGGCTCGGTGAACTTCGAATGGCTGATGCCCGCGCCCCCCCAAACGCAGGCGGAGGCGCTGGCGGTGCGCGACAAGGCCCTGGCCATCCCCATCCTGAACGACACGCTGGTCTCCGGCGACGGCCGGGCCATCGCCCTCTATATCCCCATCCGCGCGAAGGACGACAGCTATCGTGTCGCCGCGGCGCTACGCGGCAAGATCGCGCAATTTGACAGTGGGGCGGACTATCACATCACCGGCCTGCCCATTGCCCAGGATCAATTCGGTGTGGAGATGTTCAAGCAGATGGCCGTCTCCGCGCCGGCGGCCATGGTACTGATCCTGATCCTGATGTGGTTCTTCTTCCGCAACCTGAACCTGGTGCTGGCGCCCATGGTCGTCGCCCTGGTGGCCGTAATCGGCGCCATGGGGCTGCTCATTGCCACGGGTAACACCGTGCACATCATGAGCTCCATGATTCCCATCTTCGTGATGCCCATCGCGGTGCTTGATGCCGTGCACATCCTGTCGGACTTTTACGATCGCTACCCCGCCGTCCGCGACCGGCGCGAGACGCTGCGCCATGTGATGGACGAGCTGTGGCGGCCGATGCTGTTCACCACGCTGACCACCTGCGCCGGGTTCGCCTCGCTGGCGCTGACGCCGATCCCGCCGGTGCAGGTGTTCGGCATCTTCGTCGCCATCGGCGTGTTCCTGGCCTTGCTGTTGACGGTCACGCTGGTGCCGGCCTACATCATGCTCATGCCGGAGCGCGCCTTCGCCGGTTTCGGTGCGGCGGGCATGGATTCGGCGGCAGGCGGCGAGGGGGCGAGGGACCCGCTGTCGCGCTTTCTGACCCGGTTGGGCGGGGTCGCCTATGGGCGGGCCAAGCCGGTGCTGGCGCTGTTCCTGATCATCCTCGGCGTCGCCGGCTATGGCATCAGCCAGATCCGGATCAACTACAACCCGGTGAAATGGTTTGCCGCGGATCACGAGATCCGCGTGGCGGACCGGGCGCTGAACCAGCGCTTCGGCGGCACCTACATGGCCTACCTGAGCTTGGCGGCGGCCGCGCCGCGGACCGTGGCGAGCGTGCGCGCCGATCTCGCCGGCCGGCTCGAGGGGCTCGGCACGGCGCCGGCGCGGACGCTTCTCGACAGCTTGCCCGCCGCGGCGCGTTCCGCGTCCGGTCCGGACGTGTTCCTGGACGCGCTGGCTGAGACCGTGGCCGAGCGCCATGCGGGCGCCTCCGACGAGGCGTGGGGGGCGTGGGAAGACATCGCCATGGCCATCGAATCCGCGCGCCAGTCCGGCGAGGTCTTCAAGCAGCCGGAGGTGTTGCGCTACATCGCCTCGCTGCAGGCCTATCTGAAGGAGACGGGCCTGGTCGGCAAATCCAATGCCGTGACGGACGTCGTCAAGACCGTGCACCGGGAGCTGCTGGGCGGTGAGCAGGCGGCGTTCCGCATCCCCGATACCTCCCGGGCCGTGGCCCAGACGCTGATCACCTTCCAGAACAGCCACCGCCCCCAGGACCTGTTCAAACTGGTGACGCCGGATTACCGCCGCGCCAATGTCTGGCTGCAGCTGCCGAGCGGCGACAACCAGCATATGCGCGAGGTGGTCGATGCGGTGGACCGGTTCGTGGCCGATAACCCGCCGCCGCTGGCGCTGGGCCACGACTGGTTCGGGCTGACCTACATCAATGTCGTATGGCAGCAAAAGATGGTGGCCGGCATGGCCAAGGCCCTGGCCGGGGGCTTCGTGGCCGTGTTGATCCTGATGAGCGTTCTGTTCCGCTCCCTGTCCTGGGGCGTGCTGAGCATGGTGCCGTTGAGTGTCACCATCGCCTTCATCTATGGTGTGATCGGGCTGATCGGCAAGGACTATGATATGCCCGTCGCCGTGCTGTCGTCGCTCAGCCTCGGCCTCGCCGTGGACTACGCCATCCACTTCGTCGTCCGCAGCCGCCAGATCTTCGCCCGCGTCGGCAACTGGCCCGACACCGTCAAGCGCGCCTTCGGCGAGCCGGCCCGGGCCATCATGCGCAACGTCATCGTGATCGGCGCCGGCTTTCTGCCGCTGCTGCTCGCACCGCTGGTCCCGTATCAGACCGTGGGTGTGTTCATCTCCGCCATCCTGGTCTCGGCGGGCATTGCCACGCTGCTCGGTCTGCCGGCGCTGATCACCGTCTTCCGTCCGTTTCTGTTCAGGGAGCGGACATCAAAGTGATACCCGAAAAGGAGAAGCCTATGACCATCTTCCGTAACGTCGTCGCTGCCGCGGGATTGTCTCTCGTCGCCATGGGGTTCGCCGCGGCGCAGGACAGCGATGTGCAGGCCATCGTTGATCGCGCCAGCGCCACCGCCTATTACCAGGGCGCCGACGGCAAGGCCACAGTCCACATGTCGATCAAGGACGCGCAAGGCCGCGAACGCACGCGCCGTTTCACGATCCTGCGCAAGGACATCGGTGACGAGGACAATGGCGAGCAGCGCTTCTACGTCCATTTCAATCGCCCGGCGGACGTCAACGGCACGGTTTTCATGGTATGGAAGCACGTCGGGCGCGACGACGACCGCTGGCTCTACCTGCCGGCGCTGGACCTGGTCAAGCGCATCGCCGCCGCGGACGAGCGCACCAGCTTCGTCGGCTCGCACTTCTTCTACGAGGACGTCTCGGGCCGTGGCCCGCGCGAGGACAATCACGAACTCGCCCAGACCACCGACACCTACTATGTGGTGGACAGCACCCCCAAGAAGCCGGACACCGTGGAGTTCAGCCGCTACCGCAGCTACATCCACAGGGAGACGTACATCCCGGTGAAGACCGAGTACTTCGACCAGGAAGGGGAGCCCTACCGGACCTACCAGGCGCTCGAGGTGGAGACGATCGAGGGCTATCCCACGGTGGTGAAGGCCGAGATGGCCGACAGTCGCATCGGCGGCAAGACGGTGCTCGGCTACAGCGCGGTGGACTACGATCTCGGCCTGCCGACGGACGTCTTCGCGGAACGCTACCTGCGCAATCCGCCCCGTCAGTACTTGCGCTGAGGCCGGGGGCTGCGGTGGCATCGGTTGTACACGCCCGCGCGGTCGCCGCCCTGCTGGTCGCGCTGATGCCTGGCTGGGCGATGTCTCGGGAACCGTCCCTGCCTGCGGGGCTCGGTGGTGAGGCGCGGCAGCCCGCGCTGCCCCCCGGCCTGGGTGGCGACGACGCGGACCCGGCGCGCGCAAGCGGCGCAGCGGCGGGCGCGGGCGGCGGTGTCCTGGACGGCGTCACGGGCTTCTGGGAGTTGCGCCTCGGCCCCCGGCTCCAGGACGATCCGCTGCAGGAGGACTTCATCCTGGGCGAAAGCCGCCTGCAATTGTCCCGGACCTGGTATACCGGGGCGGCGACTACGACGGTCAGCGGCGATTTTCTCTATGACGCCATCGCCGCTGACCGGGCCGTGGACCTGGAGCGAGGGCAGGGGTGGTTCGACATGCGCGAGGCGAACGTTCTGCTGCGGCCGCTGGGTTTCGCCGACGTCAAGATCGGGCGGCAGATCCTCACCTGG
>JASBUE010000311.1 GCA_030148045.1 Candidatus Tenderia sp. | reverse complement strand
AGGTTGAATTTCTGGTCGGTACCCCCGAGTTCGACATCGGCCCGCATCGCCACCGAGTCATAGCCCTGCATCAGGGGATAGAGAAATTCATGGATGGCAATGGGCTGCCCACCCGTATAACGCTTGTGGAAATCATCGCGTTCGAGCATCCGCGCAACGGTATGCCGGGCCGCAAGCTGAATGAGGTCGGCGGCACTCATGTCGTTCATCCAGCTCGAATTGAACATGACCTGGGTCTTGTCCGGGTCAAGGATCTTGAAGATCTGCTGCTCATAGCTGCGGGCATTTTCGATCACCTCGTCGCGTGTCAACGGTGGGCGGGTGACGCTCTTGCCCGTGGGGTCACCAATCATCCCGGTAAAATCCCCTATAAGGAATAGTACCTCATGGCCCAGCGCCTGAAATTGCTGCAACTTGTTGATCAACACCGTATGCCCGAGATGCAGATCCGGGGCCGTGGGGTCAAAGCCCGCCTTGATACGCAACGGCCTGTTCAGCTTAAGTTTTTCGATAAGTTCCTGTTCCAGCAACACTTCTGCGCTGCCACGCGTGATCAGGGACAAAACATCTTGTTGCGCGGTCATGCACGCTCTCCAGCCGTAAAATGCGAAAAGAGTACCATACCTGCCGCCTTGCCCGGCAGTCAGACTCGCAATCTGATATAACTGGGCATTGACCGCCACAGCGACTGGAGCTATGTTATGAAACAGATAAAAGCAAGGAATTTCCGTGGATTACAATTCATACTTAAAACGGGATTATAAGTCCTTGTGCCAGGATTCCTCCCCCCGTTTGCGCATGCGTTTTACACGCCTGCACGTCACCGTGCTGCTGGCCGGCGGTGCCCTGCTGGGCACCTTGCTGGCCTTTGCGTCACATGAAGTCGAAGCAAAGCGCACTCCTGACTTGCAGGCGAATCTGACGCCCGGGCTGGATGCGGCCGCACGCATCACCCTGCCGCTGGAGCTCGCCGTGACATCGCCCGCTCGCCCAGCGGGCCTGGCCGCGAAGCGGCTTTCAGGCCAGCCGCAGCCTGGCCCCGTCTCCCACAGCGCGCCCGACACGACGTCTGGCACCACGGCCAGCGTCACCGCAGGCGCGGAGACCGCGCCGGAGGCGATCATCGACAGCGCCGCCTCGTCCGCCCCCGACAATACCCACTGGACAGCGGTCACCGTGCGCCGCGGCGACACCCTCGCCGCCATCTTTGCCCGCGCCAAGCTCTCGCCGCGCGACCTGCATAGGATCATGGCACTGGGCAAGCCCACCGCCGGCCTCACCATGCTCCTGCCGGGGCAGCGCTTTCGCCTGCGTACCGGCCCGGATGGCACCCTGCAGGAACTCGTCTATCACATCAACAAGGTTCAATCCCTGCATGTCCAGCGCAGCGCGACCGGTTTCAAGGCCGTTGCCATGCAGCGCACCCCGGAAGTGCGCCTGGCCCATGCCTCGGCCACCATCAACAGCTCCCTGTTCCTGGCCGGGCAAAAATCCGGCTTGCCGGAAAACCTGATTATGGAACTCGCCGGCATCTTTGCCTGGGACATCGACTTCGCGCTGGATATTCGAGAGGGCGACCACTTCTCCGTCATCTATCAGGAAGACTACCTCGACGGCAAAAAACTGCGCGACGGTGATATCGTTGCCGCCGAATTCACCAATCAAGGCCATACCTACCGCGCCGTACGCTATACCGACGCGAGCGGACACACGGATTACTACACGCCCGATGGTCTGTCCCTGCGCAAGGC
>JASBUE010000275.1 GCA_030148045.1 Candidatus Tenderia sp. | reverse complement strand
TCGACAAGCTCACCACGAACGTGGAAATTCACAAGTGTTCTGGTATTTGGAACGCTTATTTAGCCTGAAATGATGCGCTTCGTTTCACTCAGCACATCCTACTTTATAATATCTGGACACCCTTTTGGAACAGTTATTTAGTCAGGAATTAACCGGAGGAAAATATGCTGGGGTGCCCATTTTCAGCGTTCGAGGCACAGGCGGCAGGTGTTTTTGTGATCCTGCTGTTTCTGACGGCATGTTCCCCGCTGCCGGATGATGAGGCGGTGTGGGTGCTGGAGGATCTGGCTGCTGAAGAGGGGCCGAGTCGACTCAAGGCGCGTACGCCTGAACCCGCACGCCGACCGCTCGCGTATGTGACACAGGGCCGTGACTATCAGGCTGATCTGTATCTTCCCGGGGAGCCGGCCCTCGCCGGTATCGTACTGGTGCCCGGGGTGGCGGAGCGCGGCAAGGACGATCCCCGTCTGGTGGCGTTTGCAACTACGCTGGCTCGGGCTCGTTTTCTGGTGCTGGTGCCGGATCTGCCCAATCTGCGCGCGCTCAGGGTGCGGGCAGACGATGCGCAGGTTGTGGCGGACGCTTTTTCCTGTCTGCTATTACGGCCTGAATTCCCGAAACGCGGCCGGGTCGGCATCGGTGCCTTCAGCTATGCGGTGGGGCCGGTGGTGCTGGCGGCGCTCGAACCCGGGATCCGGGAGCGAGTGGATTTTGTCCTGGGCGTTGGCGGTTATTATGATCTGCATCAGGTGGTCACCTTCTTTACCACCGGCTATTTTCAGATAAACGGAAAGTGGCATTATCTGGAGCCGAACCGTTATGGCAAGTGGGTGTTTGTGTTCGGCAATGCCGAGCGCCTGTCGTCACCACGTGATCGGTTAACTTTCCGGGCCATAGCCGAGCGCAGGCTGAACGATCCCCAGGCGCGGATTGATGACCTGAGTCGGCGTTTGACGTCCGAGGGGCAGACGCTGCTTGCCCTGCTGGAGAACCGTGACCGAGCGCGCACGCCCGCACTGATCGACGCCCTGCCGGCAGCAATTCGCGCTGATATGGCGGCGCTGAATCTTGCCCGTCAGGATCTTTCCCGCCTGCGGGCAAGTCTGATCCTGCTCCACGGCACCGACGATGCCATTATCCCCTATAGAGAGAGCATCGCCCTGGCTGCGGCCGTACCACCCGGGCGGGCCGAGTTGTTTCTCATCGATGGCCTGGCACATGTAGACGTACAACCTTTCCGACTGGATCAGCGTGCAATGTGGCGTGCTATCCACGCCCTTCTGGCGCAGCGGGATCGACAGGCATGGCGCCATGAGTAACGGCTGGTTCTATAATCAGAATATGCTACGCCGCTACCCGGAGTTGCTGGCGAACTATCCTAAACTCGATGGAGATACGGCGGCACTGGGGCTGATTAAGCGCATGGGCGTGTTGCCGGGTCTCCACCAGCTACCCTGCAGGGATTTGAAACGTTGTTGGCGGCATCGGAACGTTTGATAGAGGAGAGAGCGTGATGGCAGAGGCCGAACAGGGCGTGAATCAGGCAGCCGAGACTGGCGCCGAAGTCCTGCTCCAGCAGGTGCGCCAGCTGGCGCTGGAGCTACATCCACAGCGTGGCCGTTCCCTGCGCGTAGCGCTGGACAGCGTGCTGGATCGCGAGCTGGGGTTCGATAGCCTCTCGCGGGTGGAGCTGTTGTTGCGCCTGGAACGCACCTTTGGCGTCAGCCTGCCGGAACAGCTGCTGATCGGCGCCGAGACGCCGCGCGATCTGTGGCGGGCGGTACAGGCGGGTAAGATTGCGGGGCATCCTGTGCCTGCAGCACAGGACCGGACGGTACCGCTGGACGAGCTGGCGGGAGTGCCGCACATGGCCGGAACCTTGCCGGAGATGCTTGACTGGCACATGCTCAGTCATCCACAGCGCCCGCATGTCTACCTCTACGGTGAGCACGATGAACCTGAAACGATCACCTATGCGACCCTGGACGATGGGGCGAGGGTTATAGCCGCCGGCCTGCAGGCGCGAGGCCTGTTGCCCGGCCAGAGCGTGGCCATCATGCTGCCCACCGGTCGTGATTACCTGTTCAGTTTTTTTGGCATTCTGCTGGCCGGTGGCATCCCGGTTCCCATCTATCCCCCGTTGCGGCCGTCACAGCTCGAGGATCACCTGCGCCGCCATGCCGGGATTCTGGCCAATGCGCAGGCGGTTCTGCTGATTACGGTCAGCGAAGCGCAACAGGTCGGGCGTCTGTTCAAGGGGCAGGTCGACAGCCTGCGCGAGGTGATCACGCCGCAGCAACTGGCGACCACGGCGGCGGCGTTTAGCAGCCAGCCGATCCAGGCACAGGACATCGCCTTCCTGCAATATACTTCGGGCAGCACTGGCCAGCCCAAGGGCGTCATTCTGACCCACGCTAATCTGCTGGCCAATATCCGTGCTATGGGCGAGGCAGTGCAGGCTGATTCCACCGATGTTTTCGTCAGCTGGTTGCCGCTGTATCACGATATGGGGTTGATCGGCGCCTGGCTGGGCAGCCTGTATTACGGCATGCCACTGGTGCTGATGTCGCCACTGGCCTTTCTGACCCGCCCGGCGCGCTGGTTGTGGACCATCCATCAGCATCACGGCAGCCTCACCGCAGCGCCTAATTTTGCTTATGAGCTGTGCCTGAGCAAAATAGAAGACAGTGATCTCGAAGGGCTGGATCTGGGCAGCCTGCGGCTGGCCTTCAACGGCGCTGAACCGGTTAGTCCTAACACGGTACGTCGCTTCAGTGAGCGTTTCGCCGCCTAC
Source organism: Candidatus Tenderia sp. (assembly GCA_030148045.1). Taxonomy (GTDB): domain Bacteria; phylum Pseudomonadota; class Gammaproteobacteria; order Tenderiales; family Tenderiaceae; genus Tenderia. The sequence continues at coordinate 1,882 of JASBUE010000275.1, read as the reverse complement.
GGCTTCCGGCCGCAGGCCATGGCGCCGGTCTATGGCCTGGCCGAGGCCGCGGTGGGGCTGGCCTTTCCACCCCTCGGTCGCGCGCCCCCTGTCGATCATATCGAGCGCGAAACTTTCATCACCCGCGGCAGGGCCGTCTCGGTATCGGATGCGGCCGAGGGGACGCTGGAATTCGTCGCCTGTGGCCAGCCGTTGCCCGGTTACCAGATCCGCATTGTTAGTGCAGCCGGGCGCGAACTGCCTGAGCGGGAGGAAGGTCGGCTGGAATTCCAGGGACCATCAGTGTGCAGCGGTTATTTTCGCAACCCCGAAGCGACTCGACGCCTGTTTGACGGGGCGTGGCTGGACTCCGGCGATCTGGCCTATGTCGCTGAGGGCGATATCTACCTGACCAGCCGGGTCAAGGACATCATCATTCGCGGCGGGCGCAACATCTCTCCCTACGAGCTGGAGGAGGCTGTGGGTAACATCCCCGGTATTCGCAAGGGCTGTGTGGCGGTGTTCGGCAGCCCTGATCCGGCCTCCGGCACCGAGCGGCTGATCGTCGTTGCCGAAATCCGCGAGAGAGAGGAAGTTACGCAGGAAGCCCTGCAGGCCCAGATCCGAGCAGTCGCTGCAGATTTACTGGGTATGCCGCCTGATGAAGTGGTGCTTGCGCCCGCGCATACGGTGTTGAAAACCTCCAGCGGCAAGATCCGCCGTGCTGCTGTGCGTGAGCTGTTTGAAACAGGGCAGCTTGGCCGGCACCCGCATGCCGTATGGTGGCAGGTCGTACGCTTTGCCCTGGCTTCATTGCGACCGCGCCTGCGCAGTCTGTGGCGGCGCGTCACCGATACGGCTTATGCCGTTTACGCCCATTTCATCTTCTGGTCGCTGGCGCCTGTCGTCTGGCTACTGGTTGCAGTATTGCCGCGCGCGTCCTGGCGCTGGATGGTGATGCGCCGGGCAGCACGGCTGCTGTTGCGTCTCGGCCGCATTCTGCTGTCGGTCGAAGGGGTCGATCAACTTCCTCAGAAACAGGCCTGTGTGATTGTCAGCAACCACGCCAGTTATCTGGATGGTGTGATGCTGGTGGCGGCCCTGCCTCTTGAGTTCTCTTTCGTGGCCAAGGCGGAGCTTGGCCGCCAGGTTATTTCAGGCTGGTTTTTGCGGCACATTGGCGCCGTGTTCGTGGAACGCTTTGACAAGCAACGTGGGGTAGCCGATGCCCGGCGCACTGTACAGACAGTTCAGGCTGGTCGCTCGTTGATGTTTTTCCCCGAGGGCACGTTTAGTCGCATGCCGGGTCTGTTGCCGTTTCATATGGGCGCCTTTGTCGCCGCTGCCGAAGCTGGTGCGCCGGTTGTGCCGATAACTATTCGCGGCACCCGCTCGCTGCTTCGCGGTGATTCCCGCTTCCCGCATCGGGGCGGGGTGCGCGTTATTGTGGCTGCGCCGATCCTGCCGACCGGTACGGACTGGACCGCCGCGGTGGAACTGCGTGATGCCGCCCGTGCAGCTATCTTGCCGCATCTGGGTGAACCGGATCTGGCCCAGACGCCACCGTACCTGTAACGGACAGGCGATAAATAGGCAGGATTCATGAGCGTGGAGTGGTCTGGCGCTATTGTATAGTATAAACATGCTCACTGATGCCGGCGTTGGCGAATTTATCCGGCTGAGATGAAACAGTAAGCGATGAGCTTCGCGCGATATGTTAGGGTCTGTTGATCTTTCATCTATTGTCTGATTTCGGCTAATTTTAGCCCTGCCTGCGTTATTTTTTACTATCAATGGAGTGCATTGATACGTAAAAAATGCCTTGTCAGGACTAAAATTTCCTCAAAATCAGCCTAACATCTGAAAGATCAACAGACCCTGGGGAATATCTGATGGAAACCCA
>JASBUE010000272.1 GCA_030148045.1 Candidatus Tenderia sp. | reverse complement strand
GAGGTGCCCGGCGTGCTGCTCGATGATGTGCGGGAGGTTTCAAATTATGTCTTGGCGTTGAATTACGGTCTGGAGCGCCTAGGCCAGGGTTTTCCCCTTTCGCTGCGGCTGATCAAGGAGATCCACGCCGTGCTTCTTGATGGGGGGCGTGGCGCCGAGAAACAACCGGGCGAGTTCCGTCGCAGCCAAGTCTGGCTCGGTGGCGGCAGACCCGGCAGCGCCGTCTTCGTGCCGCCTCCGCCGGAACGGCTGATGGAGTGCCTCGACCCCTTCGAGCGCTTTCTGCATGACGATCCCGTCGCCCTGCCGGTGCTGCTTAAGGCGGCGCTGGCACACGTGCAGTTCGAAACCATTCATCCCTTCCTGGATGGCAACGGCCGGTTGGGACGGCTGCTTATTACTTTTTTATTGCTCAGTGAGGAGGTGTTGAAGGCGCCCCTACTCTACCTGAGTCTCTATTTTAAGTCCCGCCGCAGCGAGTATTACGACCGCCTTCAGCAGGTGCGGCTGCGCGGTGACTGGGAAGCTTGGCTACGTTTCTTTCTGCAGGGTATCTACGAGACAGCTCAACAGGCGGTGGAGACGGCGCGCCGGCTGCTGCAATTGTTCGAGACGGACCGCGAGCGTATCCGCGGCATTGGCCGCATCGCCGGTTCCTGTTTGCAGCTGCACGACCTGCTCATGCGTAGCCCTATTCTCAATATCGCCCAGGCGACGGCCCGGCTCGGCATCAACCGGACCACCGTCTCCAACTGTTTTCGCGAGTTGCAGGCACTTTCGATCACTCGTGAAATCACCGGCAACCGACGCAATCGCCTATTCGTTTATCATCACTACGTCAATTTGCTCTCGGAGGGTACAGAGCCGCCGGGGTGAACTGGGCGACGGCGTCGAGCCGGAAGATGCGTCGGGCCGGGACAAGCCCCCTGTTTGATGTATAATCGTCGGTCTTTTTGGCTCCGGCAGAATAACAATCAGTTTCATGCTCAATATCGCCAATTTGGAATGCGTACGGGGGGACAGGCGGCTGTTTTCCGACTTGTCCTTCGCCATGGACGCGGGCAGCCTGTTGCATGTCCACGGCCCCAACGGCAGCGGCAAGACCACGCTGCTGCGCGCCATCGCCGGCTTGGTGCTGCCCGAGGCGGGCGAGATCCGATGGAACGGCGTCTCCACCCGCAAGCTGGGCGAGGATTTCAACCGCGAACTGCTCTACCTGGGCCATCATTACGGTCTCAAGTTCGAGCTCACCGGTTATGAAAACTTGCGTATCTTTGCCCGCTTGGGCGGGTTTAATATCAGCGCGCATCAGGTGGAGGCGGCCCTTAAACAGGTCGGCCTGGCGCGCTGCGTGGAACTTCCGGTGAAAGTGCTGTCTCAGGGACAGAAGAAGCGGGTGGCCCTGGCGCGCCTGCTGTTGCAGCCCTCCAGACTGTGGATCCTGGATGAGCCCTTCGTCGCCCTGGACGTGGCGGCGGTGAGCATGCTGTTGGACTTGATCCGGCAACACGTGGCCGACGGCGGTATGGTGATCCTGACCACCCATCAAGAGGTGGATGTGGAAGTGGGCAGGCTGCAACATCTCCATCTCGGCGAACACTGATCGGGTGGGCTGATGTTGGCGGCGTTGAAGTGTGTCATCGGACGCGACCTGACCTTGGCCATGCGCCATCGTTCCGATGTCTTGACGACGGTGTTCTTTTTTATCATCGTCGTCTCCCTGTTTCCCTTGGGGGTGGGGCCGGAGGCCGAGTTGTTGCGCGCCATGGCCGCCGGGGTGGTGTGGGTGGCGGCGCTGCTGGCCTCCATGCTGTCGCTGACCCGGCTGTTTGCAGATGACTACAATGACGGCACCCTGGAGCAACTGCTGTTGGTGCCCCAGCCCTTGTCCTTGCTGGTGCTGGGGAAGATCGTGGCCCATTGGATTATTTCCGGCCTGCCGCTGGTGCTGATGTCGCCCCTGCTGGGGTTGCAGTTCGGCCTCGGCGGCGAGGCCCTGCTGATGCTGGTGCTGACCCTGCTGCTGGGCACGCCGGTGCTGAGCCTGATCGGTGCCATCGGCGCGGCATTGACCCTGGGCCTGCGCGGCGGCGGGGTGCTGGTGTCACTGCTGGTGTTGCCGCTCTACATCCCGGTGCTGATTTTCGGCGCCGGCGCGGTGGAGGCCAGTGCCTCGGGCATGGGCGCGGAGGGGCATTTATCATTGATGGGGGCGATTCTGATCCTAGCCCTGTTGCTGGCGCCCTGGGCTTCGGCGGCGGCGCTGCGGATTTCGGTAGAGTAGAAGAAGACTAACGAGACGTATGGCGATTAACTGGTTCAAGTATTCGGCACCGTCCAGCTTTTATCCCCTGGCGGGCAAGTTGGCGAAGGGCTTTGCCGTGGCCGCGGTCATCCTGCTGGTGATCGGTCTGTATATGAGTTTTTTCGTCGCCCCCACCGACTACAAACAGGGCGAGGGCTACCGCATCATGTTCATCCACGTGCCGGCGGCCTGGATGTCCATGTTCATCTACGTGGTCATGGCCGGCTGGGCGGCGGCGGGCATGATCTGGCGCACCCGGCTCTCGTCCATGATGGCCTCGGCGCTGGCGCCCACCGGCGCCGTCTTTACTTTTATTGCCCTGTGGACCGGCGCCCTGTGGGGCAAGCCGATGTGGGGTGCCTGGTGGGTGTGGGATGCGCGCCTGACCTCGGAGCTGATCCTGCTGTTTCTCTATATCGGCTTCATGGCGCTGGAGTCGGCCATCGACGACCCGCGCCGCGCCGCCCGCGCCGGCGGCCTGCTGGCATTGGTGGGCGTGATCAATGTGCCCATCATCTATTACTCGGTGCAGTGGTGGAACACCTTACACCAGGGGGCCTCCATCAAGATGGGCGCGGGCGGCATGGAGACCAGCATGACCGACATCATGCTCTGGACTCTGCTGATTATGACCTTCGCCTGCTGGTTCTATACCATCGCCGTGGCCTTGACCCGGGTACGCAGCATCAT
>JASBUE010000268.1 GCA_030148045.1 Candidatus Tenderia sp. | reverse complement strand
GTCCCGGCCGAGGCGCAGACCGCATGGCGCGCAGGGCCGCGTCCCACACGTATCATTGTCGCCAATGTGGCGGGTAGGGAATTTGCTCAACAGCTCGACCGGTGGGTGCGGCGGCAGTGGCAACTTGCGGTCGAATACATCCGCGTCGCCGCCCATGAAGGCGGCATTCAATTGGCTTACAGCGAGCCCGAACGTATCGGTGTCGATCGCTGGCTGGCCCTGGTCGCCGCGCGTTGCTGCGCTGAAGACACGGTGGCAGTGATCGATGCCGGCACGGCCCTGAGCCTCGATGTGGTATCCCAGGAAGGGCGGCATCAGGGCGGTATCATCATCCCCGGCATTCAACTGATGGCCGAAGCCCTGCGGCGAAAATCCGCTGGCATCCAAGCCGGAATACAGAACGCCAAGATCGCAGTGGGCGGCGGTGTGCTCGGCGCGGACACCCGCAGCTGCATTGAGAAAGGCGCCCTTTATGCCGTTGCCGGGGCAATAGAGCATACGCTTGCCCGGCTCAGCGCCACGATGGGAACCCACCTATCGGTTATTATCTGTGGCGGTAATGCCGCGCAGGTGATGGCTGAACTCAAGGTCGAATGCCAACACGTCCCTGATTTGGTGCTGCGCGGCATGCAGATAATCAAAGGCGGCAATCAATGAAATGGGTGGCGATTACCCTGTTATTGCTCAATGGCGTCTTCCTGGCAATACAGCTCAACAAACAGGAAAAGGCGGTATCCGTTATCGAGCGCTTTCCGTTCAGCGGTCCGCTCCTGAAGCGGGTCTCCGAACAGCAGGCGCGGGATAACGTCACGCAATTCGCTGACAAGAATCGCCCACCGCAACCGGTCCAAGCCCCGGCTGCGAAACAGGCGTCCCCGTCCGAACCGGCAATACCGCCCTTCCCCCAACCGGTGCCGGCGGCCAGGCCCACATCCAACGCCATGGCCTGTTACCGGGTCGGCCCCTTTCTGTTGATCGGTGACCTGCGCAGCGTCTTGCAGTTGCTTGAATCCGGCGACATCGTGGTCCAGGAACGCTCCGAGACCCTGCGTAAACAGGCTGGTTACTGGGTCTATATCCCGCCGCTGGACTCACTGCAGCAGGCCCGCGAAGCGCTGCGCCAGATGGAGGACAACGGCGTCAGCGATGTTCTGATTATTTCCGAAGGCAGCAAGGCCAACGCCATTTCCACCGGCGTTTACAAAACGGAAGAACTGGGCAGAGAGCGGCGGGAATCCCTGGGCGAACTTGGCTTCCAGGCCAAGATTGAACCGCTGTTCCGTAGCCAGTCGCAATACTGGTTGGAACTGGAACTGATGAAAAGCACCCAGATCCCCGAAAAACTCTGGCGCGAAGTCACTGCCGGCTACCCCAATATCCAGCAGCTGCGGCGCAAGTGCGAATAGTGGCGTTTTTGGCACAGGTCGGTTAGAATGCGCGCTCGTGTTGCTGGCGTAGCTCAGCTGGTAGAGCAGCTGATTTGTAATCAGCCGGTCGTAGGTTCGAATCCTATCGCCAGCTCCACAACATTTTAAAAAGAGCCCGCTGCAGAGCGGGCTTATTGCGTTATTATGAGGCTTCTTTTTGCCCCTCTTTTCCTCCCCCCCTTTTTTTTCGGTTTTTGGAACTTGTCGCTGATGGTGGCTGGGCGGATGCTTTGTTTTTGACCGCCAACGGGCCAGCTACGTCGAGGTGTATGAGTTTGCCATTCTAGCCGGCAAGCCTTGTTTGGGAAGCCTGTAAGGATGGCATCGGAGCTTTCACGATCACCCTTCCATCTGTGTCGGAGCGGTGCGGCAGAGTACTTGGGCTGTCGTTCAGGCTATTCGGCCGCGTATCCTCGCCGGTTACAGACGCAAGCGCAATGCCTGCGGCACAACAGGCCAGCAGCAGGGTTATCAGGTATAACACACCCTCTTCACACATGGCGTTGACCTTTCTGCTCCATGCATTCCTCAGCCAGGAGGGCGATATTCACCAGGCGGTGTTTGCCGAGTTTCATCGAAGGGATATAGCCCTTGTCTATCCAGCCGTTGACGACCCCGACATCGACACCGACCAGCTCGGCGAACTTGTTTTTTTCCATCACCGGCACGTTCACTTGACGGGATATGTTCGCTAGTGTTTCCATGTCGTTGTCCCACAATGTCTAGCAATGATGCTTTGTTTTATATTTAATGAAATTATTTCAATAAATTAATTTCAGCATAGTCGCTGATGTGTGTCAATGGGGCAATGCCCCTATTTCAATTGTTGTCTTTGGTGGTTGATGAAAGAACGATTGCAGGAAATCATCAGGTGGTCAGGCATGAAGCCCAAGCAGCTCGAAGAGGCCACCGGGCTCGACCGGAATATCTGGATCAGCCTCAGATATGGCCGTCAGCGCGTCAATGAGGACCATATTAAGGCGGTCAGAAAACTGTGGCCGCAATTCAGTTACTGGCTGATCAGCGGGGAAACCATTCCAGAGGCAGGGCAGATCAGTCCCCATGAAGCAAATTCCTACCCGAAGGTCGCCGAGGATAAGGCGGAATATTAAGCGATGCGGCAATTCCACCTCCTCAGTAGATGAAAACTCCTGCCCTGCCCGCAAGGGCGGTTAAGCATACTGCACGTCATAAGAAGCTGAGTGCTTGTATCCAACGTGCTATTACGTTGAAGGGGTAGCTAGGGTGGTATATTGAACAGATTGCGCAAATCCGCCCAAAAAGGCCTTTCTATTGCCTGCCGATTGAGGCCAGATAGTCCAGCAAACGCTCTCTTTGCTGTGGCCGGGCGAATACGCTGATATGCCGTCCGTTGGGTACACGCCAGAGCTGCTTTGGCTCCTTGGCGGCCTCATACAGCAGCTGGCCATGATGGGCCGGCACGATCACGTCTTCTTCGCTGTAGACCAGCAATAGCGGAATGGGGGCGATCTGCGCCACGGCATCGATAGGGTCATATTGGTTGGAGACGGTCCAGGATAACGGATACTGCAACGGCCAGGTGAGCCAGAAGGCGGCCAGTTTTTCGCGCGTGATGCGGCGGTAACCGCTGAAGGCGCTCTCGGCGATCAGGGCGTCGATGTAGCGGCGATAATCGCTGTGGGCGACGGCATAAATGGCGATGGCCGCGCCGATGCTCTGACCGTAGACGATGACGGGCGTGTAGCCCGTCTCCTCAATCTCAACCATCTGGCCGATGGCCGCCTCGGCGTCGCGTATCACGCCGTGCAGTTCCGGCACGCCGCCCGACCTGCCATAGCCACGATAATCGAACAGAAAAACATTGTAGCCTTCGGCCGGCAGCCAATAGACGCTGCCGATATGGGTGCTGATGTTCTCCGCATTGCCGTGCATAAATAGAATTGAACCGCGCGCCTTTCCTTCGGCGGGTAGAAACCAGCCGTGCAACGGCGTGCCGTCGCTGGATCGGAACTCCACATCGCGATACTCCAGGCCGATATCCGCCGGCGTGCGTATCAGCCGTTCCATGGGGATGAAGAACATGTTGCTGCAGCCCAACTGCATCAGGCTCACCAGTGCGATCAACAGCAGGCCGGGATGCATCATCAGAAGAAATGCTGCCAGCTGAGGTTGAAGTTGCTGAACTCGCCGCCCAGTTGCCGTTGGCGAGTCCACTCCATGCGCACGGTGTTGGCTTCGTTCACGGTGTAGCGCTGCTCCAGGCCGAGGCGTTTCTCATTATGCACCTCGCCGGTGGTGTAGTCAGTGCTGCGGGCGAACAGGTGCAGGCCCCACTGCGGTGTCAGCTCCGCCAGCAGGCCGATGGCGCCGCCCGTCCCGGCGGCATAGCCTTTGCGCAGCTCTTTCTCCTCGGCGTCCAGGCCCAGATTGAGGAGGGCATAGGCGATGCTGTTTTCAGAGGGCGCCCAACTCAGTCCGGCGCCGCCGTTGACGGTGGCGATCATGCGGTTGTATTGCTGGCCGTGTTTGCGCCTCAGGCCGAAATCGAACTGCCAGGAGATGGGCGTGCTGATGTCGGACACCGGCGTCAGTGAGACGATATTCACCGGGGTGAAGTACTGGAGCCGCGTGCTGTCGGTGCGGTTGTCATGGCGCAGCGCCAGGCTGAAAAATTCGATCTGGGCACCCTGAGCATACCCTGGCGTCGGATCAAGCAGATCGTGGTAGGCCGGACGCAGTTGCAGCTCTTGATACGAGTGACCGTCCTCGCGGCCGATGATCAGCGCACTGCGGCCGGTGTCATGCCCGCGGTCGGGGCGCGTGCCCGGTGGCACCCTGGTCTCAGGGCGCGCCACTCCGAGCGCACTGCGGGCCTGCAGCAGCCGATGCAGATACTGTTCGTTACCGTCCCGGTGATAATCGGCGTATTCATGGGCCAGCTCCAACACCTCCGCCCGCTGGGCTACCGGTATGGCGGCAACGCTCCTGTCGCCGGGAGCGATCTCCGCCACCGCCAGCCGCTGGAGGGTCTCGATCCGATCCTCATCCAATCCGGCCATGCGGTGTTGCAGCACGCTGTGGCGCGACGGCCGATAGCTGACCTGCTTCACCAGGCCGGCATCGTCCACCACCCGCACCGTGTCCGAGGGAATGGCCCAGGCGCCGAAACGGTCGGTGAGTTGCAGCGCCGGCCGTGCCGTTTCGATCAGCGACAGCAGATGGTAAGAGCAGTTTTCGTCGAAAAAGAAATAGTCGAACCAGATGCCGCGCAGCTCCCAGGCGTGCAGCAGCATGGTACGGGTCTCCTCCGGTGTCAGGTTGAGCTGGTACTCCCAGATGTCGCGGTTCTCCATGTCGCTGTATTCGCGCACCTTCAGGTAATAGGGCAGCACCGAGAAGGTGCCGGGATAGCCGCCCAGCAGGCCTTTCAACGCAAACGCCAGACCGCCGTCATTACCGGTATCGGCACCGAAGTTGATGGCGTAGGCCAGCAGCCGGGTCTGTTCATCCTGCCCCCTGGCGTCGACGCGCAGCAGCGTGTGGCCGAACATGGAGGCGGGGCTGTTGATATAGGCGGTGGGAAAAATCAGCGTCACGCCCTGTGGGTTGAGCGCCTCCATCCACTCCTCGAAACGCCAGCAGGTGTGTTCGGGCAGACGCGCGGCATCGAAGCCCAATTCCTGCCTGAGCCAGTGATAACGGGCCACGAACAGGCATTGCGGATGCAGGTGCTGCTCGTCGGGATTGATCGGGAAGGGTTCGAAGAAGGCCGCCAAAGTCGCTTCAAGTTCCGCGGCGGGGTCGGTCTTGCCGTCGGCGGTGACAAAGAAACGCGGCGCGTCCACCTGGCTCTTGTAACTGCCTGGAATCAGGCCGGGCTTGTAGTGCAACAGCTTGTGCCACTCGGATCGCTGTTGCAACTGCTGCGCGCGCGCCGATTGAATCAGTTCGTCGAGATAGGCTTGATCGGCAGCGTTTGCCAACGGCGGCAGCACAACGCAAACCAGGCCAAGGCAGATAAACAACAAGCGCGGGAACGCGGGCACTGCTTTCTCTCTTTTATGGTCCGCTGAAAAAATATGCCCGGCGGAAAATCCACCGGGCATATCTGTTGCGAGTTACCGGCCGACTGCTTAGATGGCGGTGGCGTACTTGCTTAGCTCGGCATCGGCG
>JASBUE010000256.1 GCA_030148045.1 Candidatus Tenderia sp. | reverse complement strand
CCTTGGCGGCGCGCTGGCCGGTGCGACAATAGACGATGACCGGTTTGTCCTTATACACCTCGATCTCATCCAGGCGGCTCTCCAGCAGGCCGAGCGGGATATTCACCGCGTTGAGGATATGGCCGTCGCGAAACGCCTTGTCTTCGCGCACATCCAGCACCAGCGCATCCTCCTGATTGATCAGGCGTACCGCCTCGTTGGGCTTCACTTCTTTGAAACCCAGTAGCTTGCGCTTGAACTCGTTCATCACCAGCAGGGTGACGACGAGAACCAGCGCGGCCATCAACAGCGGATGGTTACCCGCAAATTCCAAATACTGCCCCATGGCGTTGAGTCCACCTTAACTTCTTTATTTAATTGATTCTGGAGATCGCCGCCACGGGGACGGCATTATTCAGCTTCGCAAAACAGCTCTTTCATCATGCTGATCAGGCGCAGTGTCCTGGGGTTGCCGACGCGGTAATATACACGATTCGCATCTTTACGTGACACCAGAATCCCTTTCTCGCGCAAAATCGCCAGGTGCTGGGATATATTGCTCTGAGACGTGCCGACATTCGTGACAATTTCCTGTACACTCGCCTCTCCGTCACTCAACGTACAGAGTATCTTCAAACGAATCGGATGCGACATCGCCTTCAGCGACCGTGCCGCCAGGTCGATGTCTTCGTCCTTATCCAACAAAGCTTCATTTTCTAACTGCAACATATCGATCACCCCAACCCTTTTGACCGCCCACCCCTGGAATTATAGGTTTTTGTTTTAAAAAAAACATTATACAATTAAATATTGATTAGTAAGTGTTTATATTGATCCACGGCGTAAGCTACCATGAAATCGTGGTTAATGTCATAATATGCCCCCGGTCACCGGACGCCACCCTTTCACCAGGCCGGATGACAGCTCATAACCTCCTGAACAACATTAAAAAATCATGCCGGACTCAGCAAAACCCATGACCCTGATCATCCTCGATGGCTGGGGCTACAGCGAAGAAGCGGAATTCAACGCCATCCATCACGCCAACACCCCAGTCTGGGACCGGAACTGGGCGGAATATCCGCACACCCTGCTGCGCTGCTCCTGCCCCGAAGTCGGCCTGCCTGCCGCTCAGATGGGCAACTCCGAGGTGGGGCATCTCAATCTCGGCGCCGGCTGGGTGGTGTATCAGGAATTCACCCGTATCAGCCGCTCCATCAAGACCGGCTCCTTCTTCAGCAATAACACCCTGACCCAGGCGGTGGATACCGCCATCGAGAGCGGCAAGGCGGTGCACATACTCGGCCTGCTGTCGCCCGGCGGCGTGCACAGCCATGAAGAACACATCCAGGCCTTCGCCAAACTGGCGGTGGAACGCGGCGCCGAAAAGGTCTATCTGCACGCCTTCCTGGACGGGCGCGACACCCCCCCGCAAAGCGCCAGCAGCTCGATCGAAGCGATGGAGAAGGAGTTCAAGGGACTGGGCCACGGCGGGATCGCCTCCCTCATCGGCCGCTATTACGCCATGGACCGTGACCACCGCTGGCCCCGCATCCAGGCCGCCTATGACCTGATGACCCAGGGCAAGGGTGAATTCAACGCTCCCGACGCCATCACCGGCTTGAAGATGGCCTACGAACGCGGCGAAACCGATGAGTTCGTCAAGGCGACGGCCATCGTGCCTGAAGGGGGCAAACCGGTCACCATCGAAGACGGCGACGTGATCATCTTCATGAACTACCGCTCGGACCGCGCCCGCCAGATCACCCGCCCCTTCATCGAGGACGATTTCGAGGGCTTCGAGCGCGCCGTCCGACCCAAACTCGGCGGCTTCATCAGCCTCACCGAATACAACAAGCAATTTCACATCCCGGTGGCCTTCCCGCCGGAAGATATCAACAACGGTTTTGGCGAATATATTTCCAACATCGGCCTGCACCAGCTGCGCATCGCCGAAACGGAAAAATACGCCCATGTCACCTTCTTTTTCAACGGCGGCATTGAAACCGCCTTTCCCGGCGAAGACCGCATCCTGGTGCCCTCGCCCGATGTCGCCACCTATGATCTGAAGCCGGAGATGAGCGCCTTCGAGATGACCGACAAGCTGTGCGAGGCGATCCGCGGCGGCAAATACGACGCCATCATCTGCAACTACGCCAACCCCGACATGGTCGGCCACACCGGCAACTTCGACGCCGCGGTCAAGGCCATCGAGACCATCGACGAGTGCCTGGGCAAGGTGCTCAGCGCACTCAAGCAGGTAGGCGGTGAGGCGCTGATCACGGCCGACCACGGCAACGCCGAGCGCATGCGCGACCAGAGTACCGGCCAGGCCCATACCGCCCACACCCATAACGTGGTGCCCTTCCTCTATGTCGGTCGCCCGGCCTTGGCGGACGAAAACCAAGGCAGCCTGGCGGACGTCGCCCCGACCATGCTCTACCTGATGGGACTGGAGATCCCCTCCAACATGAGCGGCCATCCACTGATACGCCTCAAGGACGACATGGGCCAATAAGCCTTGCCGGTCGGCGCCCGCCGACTCATAATCGGCAGCATGGATTGACTGACGACACGCAAACCGGCTTGCAAACATCTGCCTCACAATCACACCTGATCGCGCTGCTGCTGGCCCTCGGCCTCACGCTGGGCGGCAACCCCGCCAGCGCCCAGGAATCACAACAACGGCTCGACCAGATTCGCAAAGACATCAGCCAGCTGCAAAGAAACCTGGGCGGCGACAAGCAGCAGCTGCAGCGCTTCCGCGACGAACTGGGCAGGATCGAGAAAGAGATCGCCGCGCTAAGCCGCACGCAGCGTCAAACCCAGACCGAACTGAAGGCGCAGCAGCAGGCGCAACGGCAACTGGAGGATGAGGCCCGTGTCCTGCGCCATACACTTGCCGAACAGCGCGACAGCTTGAGCCGGCAGATCCGCGCCGGCTTCAGCACCGGCCGGCAACAGGCGCTGAAGCTGCTGCTCAACCAGAGTGATCCGGGCGCGGCGGGACGCACCCTGACCTACTATGGTTACTTCACCCGCGCCCAGAGCGAGG
>JASBUE010000266.1 GCA_030148045.1 Candidatus Tenderia sp. | reverse complement strand
CCAGATCGCCGCCGAGCAGGTCGTTGGCCTGCAGTTCCAGGGCCTGGTGGATACGGCTGGTAAAGAAGCTCACCGACGAAACACTGGCCACGGCGATCACCAGCGCCAGCACCAGGATGGTCAGCTCTCCGGAACGCCCGTCGCGGCGCAGCTGGCGCATGCCCAGCTGAAACGCCCTCATACCTCGACCTTTAAACGGCCGTCTTCCAGCTCCAGCTGACGATCACAGCGCCGGGCCAGGCTTGGATCGTGGGTCACCAGCACCAGGGTGGTGCCCTGCTCGGCATTGAGCTCAAACAGCAGGTCGATAATGCGCGCGCCGGTCTTGCGATCCAGATTGCCGGTGGGTTCGTCGGCAAACAGCAATCTCGGTTTGGGAGCAAAGGCGCGGGCGATGGCGACGCGTTGCTGCTCGCCGCCGGAAAGCTGTTTGGGATAATGACCGGTGCGCGCTCCGAGCCCGACGCGCTCCAATACCTGCCTTGCCACCCCGGCGGCATCATGCCTGCCGGCCAGCTCCATGGGCAGCATGACGTTCTCCAGGGCGGTCAGGTTGGGCAACAATTGAAAGGCCTGAAAGACGAAGCCCACCTTCTCCGATCTGAGCTGGGCGCGCTGATCCTCGTCCAGGGCAAACAGATCCTCGCCGTCGACCATCACCCGACCCGCCGTGGGGGTATCCAGTCCGGCCAGCAAGCCCAGCAAGGTGGATTTACCCGCCCCGGAGGCCCCCACTACAGCGACCGATTCTCCCGCCGAGATGGAAAGTGAAACATCATGCAATAGATTAAGTTCACCCTCTGGGCTGCGGACGCGTTTGCCCAGTGCCTGGACTGTCAATACATCGGCCATACTTGGTTGGTATATCCTTTATTGTTGTTGGAAGTGCGCGTTTCCTTGAAGTTAGACATGATAATGGCAGATGATTCAATCCGCGTCCTGGGTAGCCTAAACAAGATCGGGCATAATAATGCCATGAGAAAAGTTGTCTTTACGCTGCTGCTTGTGGTGCTCTGCTGGGGCGGACCGACCCAGGCCGACGAACATAAAATCCTGGTACTGGGCGACAGTCTCAGCGCCGCCTTCGGCATCGATGAAGCCCAGGGTTGGGTGACGCTGCTGCAAAAACGCCTGCAACAAAACGGCGACGACCACGAGGTCATCAATACCAGCATCAGCGGCGAAACCACCGCCGGCGGGCTCTCGCGCCTGCCCGCGCTGCTGCAACAACATGATCCCGATATCGTGATTCTGGAACTGGGCGCCAACGACGGACTGCGCGGCCTGTCACTGGCCGACATGCGCGCCAACCTGAAGCAAATGATCGAACTCACACGCGCCCAGGGAGCCGCGGTGCTACTGGTGGGCATGCAGCTGCCGCCCAACTACGGCCCTGCCTACACCCGTTTATTCCAAGATGTTTATGCACAACTGGCCGAGGAAGAAGGCGTCGCCTTGGTGCCGTTTCTGCTCCAGGGCATCGGTGAAAACCGGGCCTGGTTTCAGGCGGACGGCCTGCATCCGACGGCCGCGGCACAGGACCGGTTACTGGACAATGTCTGGGACGGGCTTAAACGGCTGCTTTAGTGCCACGGCTACGGGGTGTTGGCGGCCCAGGGGGACTCCGCCATCCAGCGCTCCAGTCCGTCCGCGGACAGCGGATGACTGAAGAAGTAGCCCTGGGCGATGTCACAGTTCATTATCCCTAGCAGCACCAGAACCTCCTTGGATTCGACACCTTCGGCCACCACCTTCAATCCCAGATTGTGAGCCAGATCGATGGTGGAGCGCACGATGACCGCGTCATTTTCACTGGCGACGATATCGGAGACCAGCGAGGCATCGATTTTCAATTCATCCACCGGCATCCGTTTCAGATAGGCCAGGGATGAATAGCCTGTGCCGAAGTCGTCGATGGCGATACGCAAACCCATGCCATGTAAACGGCCCAGCACCTTCAGCGCATTTTCGGCCCACGACATTACCGCCGATTCGGTGATCTCCAGTATTATGCATGCAGGCGGGACAGCGTATTTGTCCAGCAGGCGGGCAATGCTATCGGTCAGGGCAGGGTCGAGCAGATTGCGGGTAGAGATGTTAACTGCAATGCTCAACCCGATGCCGCGCCTGTTCCAATCACGACACTGATCGATGGCCCGTTCCAGCACCCAGAGGGTGAAGGGACGAATCAGACCCGACTGTTCCACCATGGGCATGAATTCCTTTGGCGCGATCATGGTTTCCCTTGGATGCGGCCAGCGCGCCAACGCCTCAACGCTGGTGACACGACCGCTGGCGATGTCGATCTTGGGTTGGTAGTGGAGCATGAGTGCGTTGTCGCCGATGGCCTGGCGCAACTCGCCGTGCAGCCGTAAACGGCGCTGGCTGAAGGGATCATCCTCGGGATCGTAAATGACAAAGCCGGTGTTCTCGTTTTTGGCCACGCGCATGGCGATATCGGCGTGCTGTAATAGGACATTGGGCGCATCACCATGATCCGGATAGATGGCGATGCCAAGCGCGATGTCCATTCCCAGAGGGGTCTCGTCAATATCAATCGGCGCTTCGAACACCTCACCGATCTTGTTCGCCGCGATCACCGCATGCTCCACATCCATGGTCGGCAGGACGATGGCGAACTCATCACCGCCCAGACGCGCCAGAGTATCGGACTCGCGAATGGTCGTCTGCAGCCGCTGCGCCACTTCCTGCAGCACCCGGTCACCGTTGCGGTGTCCCAGGATATCATTGACCTCTTTCAGGCGCATCACATCGATGACCAGCACGGCCAGCGGCTGCGCCATGCGGCGCATCGCCTTGAGTGCCTGTTGCAGGCGGTCCTGCAGCAGGGTCCGGTTGGGCAGCTCGGTAAGCACATCGTAGAGCGACTTGTGCTCCAGCTCGGCAATATAACGTTTGCGCTCACTGATATCCTGGCTGATGGCGATAAACACCGGCGGCCGCTCCGTGCTGGAGAGCTGCAGGCGCACCTCGACGGGATAACGGCTGCCGTCCTTGCGCCGTTGTCTGGCCTCCAGCGTCACCTGCCGTTCCTCACCGTGACGCAATGGTTTGGCCAGGGTCTCGAACTGTCTCTGGGTAAATTCAGGCAGAAGGTCGAGCATGGTCAATCGTCGCAACTCATCCTGCGTATAACCGAGATTGCGGCAGGCGCCGTCACTCACTTCGACCAAACGCAGGGTCTCCGCATCAAAAGTGCAGATCTCGTTCCAGGAATGTTCCAGGATACGTCCCAGTCGCGCCGAGAGCAGGTCGGCCTGATACTGCTTGGTCACGTCATGCACGACACCAATGGCGCGCCGCGGCCTGTTAGCGGCATCGAATTCAAACTCGCACATCTCGTGCACATACTTGATCCGTCCGTCCGGCAGCAACAAACGGTGGACAATATCGTAAGGGGCACCACTGCCAAGGGCAGCGCCGAAGGCTTGATCCACGATGGCACGGTCATCAGGATGCACGGTGTTGATAAACGCCTCGTAGGTGGCATCAAAACGGCCCGGATCGATCTCGAAGATGCGGTAGACCTGGTCCGACCAGCACAGTTCATCTTTCTCCAGATCAAGTTCCCAGCTCCCCAGCCGGGCAACTTGTTGGGCGGTGGCAAGCCCGGCCTCGCTGCGGCGCAGCGCCATTTCAGAATCACGCCGGACCAGTGCACCGCTCAGCAGCGCGGCCACGGTTTCGAGCAGGACGACATCCTCCTCGGCCCATTGCTTTTCGGTACGCACGGCATCAAAACCGAGACAACCAATCAGTCTACCTGCCGCATGGAGCGGCACGTTGACCAGCGAGCGAATACCGCCCTCGTTGAGGATCCGTCGCAGCGCCTCTTCCGAATCAGGCAACGCGGTTACGGCGGGAATATTCAGCGTTTTTCCACTGCGAAGTCGGTCAATCGCCCAGGCGAATTCACGGGCCGGCAATTCCTGAAGCTCATCGATCTGCGGTGCGATCACGCCGGCACACCATTCATGGCTCTTGCGCATGGAGCGTCCATCCGCACCGATCTGGAATAGATAACTGCGGTCCACGCCGGCGAACTCCCCCAACATCCCCAATATCGTTTCGATCTCTTCATTCATGGTTTCAGCGGAGACGCCGACCAGACGTCCGGCGATACCGGCGACCAGTTGTTCCATGGCGACGCGGTGGCGCAGTGTCTCTTCTACTTGCTTGCGTCGCTCCACATCCCGTTGCAGGTGGCGGGTCAGCAGCATACGGTCCAGAATCTCCGTCATGCGCTGCCCGATGGCGCGGAACAGGTGCTGCTCCGCCGCGGTCCAATTGCGGCTGTCACGGCAATAATGCAAGCCGATGAGCCAGGGCCTATCATTGCTCAGGTGCAAGGCCATGCACATCTGCGACCGGATCCGAAACCGGCGCACCCATTCAGGCGCGCCATCCGCCCGGGGATCGAATGTGACAATCAAGGGGTTTTCATTGGTCAGGGTGGCGGTGAAGAGCTCCGCGGCGGCGGCATCGTTGGGGATTTCATGGCCGGTGGCGAATGCCCCCGGATAGTCTGCCGTGGTCACTTCAAATGGCACGCGCCAGGTCTCGGTATCCGGATCGCAGGGCGTCAGCAACCAAGCCCGATCGGCGTCAAATATATCCAGCAATGCCGAGATGAGCGCCTGGATGGTCTCCTAGATATCGCCGCCTGCGCACAGCACGGCGGCGATACGCTCCATATCCCGGAAATAACATTGCTCCTCCCTTTGATTGAGCGTCTTTTCAGATTTGAAACTACTCATCGGGTATCCCTACTACCAAGCAATTATCCAACCCGCATTCTCGCCGGGGGTTCGTCACGAAGCGTTTCAAGTGTGCGACCTGAAGCCGTCGCACTCGTGCCCTTTTTGGGGTAGGAGGAAGCTGGTGAGAAATTCCGGTCAGGTCTGTACCCTTAATTATCGGATCGCCCGGCCCATACTGAAGCCTCGGAACACCTGTTACCAAGGGGTTCATAAGTTGCCCGACACGCCTGTGCGGGACCGTCGGCCGCATGGACGCGGCCGTCGAGCGTACAGGTATGTATTTACAGCGTGTCCCGCACAGGCGTGTCGGGCAAGTTGCGTTCGGAGTAATAATCAGGCGCCTCGATAAAACCCCGGTCAAACCGTGTCAAAAAGACGATTGCTGTTTTTCCCAAGGATTTACCGGGTGTCAGAGAAGGGAGAATTTGGATAAGGCTTCTATTCCGAGCGCGCCCGGCCATCATCCAGGGTAAGATTTTTTCCGGTTCCGGCATCAAACAGCTGGAGCCGCTCGGGATTGAGGCACAAACGCAAAACATCGCCCTCTGTCACTCCGCGGGCCGGGTCGATACGGGCAACCAGCGAATGACGGGGCCCGTCACCGATTTCGATCTCCAGGTCCTCGGGAGGCATCACCTCCCCGAAACCTGTCAGCGCCACATCCACGTACACGAAGAGGTCGGCACCCAGCCACTCGATCACCTCGGCCCGGGCCTCGAAGCAAAGACCTTCCCCTCTCGCCCCCTCGGCCGGCTGCAAATGTTCGGGCCGGAAGCCTGCCACCAACGGACCCTCGGCGCCAGCCAGGCGTTCGTATCTTTCACCGGACAATTCGAGCGAGCCGAGCGGCAGCTCAAGCCGTCCAGCCTGGCGGCGGGCCGGAAGAAAATTCATACCCGGCGAGCCGATGAAACCGGCCACGAACAGGCTGGCGGGGGATTCGTAAAGCTCACGTGGCGTGCCGAGCTGCAACACCTCGCCTTTACGCAACACCGCAATGCGGTCGCCCAGGGTCATGGCCTCGGCCTGGTCATGGGTGACGTAAACGGTGGTGGTGCCGAGTCGGCGTTGCAGCCGGGCGATCTCGGTGCGCATCTGCACCCGCAACTTGGCATCGAGATTGGAAAGCGGCTCGTCGAGCAAAAACACCTTGGGTTCGCGCACGATGGCGCGCCCCATGGCCACACGCTGGCGCTGGCCACCGGAAAGCGCGGCTGGTTTGCGATCGAGCAACGTCTCGATCTCCAAAATTCCGGCCGCCTTGTTCACACGCTCGTGAATCTCATCCTTCGGCAGCCTGGCCAGTTTGAGGGGAAAGGCCATGTTGTCGCGCACGCTCATATGCGGATAGATGGCATAGCTCTGAAACACCATCGCCATGTTACGATCCTTGGGATCGAGATCGTCGACCCGCTCGCCGTCCACGCGGATCTCCCCCTCGCTGACATCTTCCAACCCCACGATCATATTCAGCAGCGTGGATTTGCCGCAGCCCGACGGCCCCACCAGGATGAAAAACTCGCCGTCATGGATGGTAAAGTCGGCCTGCTTCACGGCGGTGGCGCCGGGAA
>JASBUE010000254.1 GCA_030148045.1 Candidatus Tenderia sp. | reverse complement strand
GCCGGTGGCGACTTGTGTCAGGCTGCGGGGGGCGAAACTCATCGTCTAATCATAGCTCATCAATGCTCTGCCGGCCTGGTGCCGGCGTTTGATGCCCAGGCTCAGCTGATAGACCGCCATGGCATACAGCTCGCTGTGGTTGTAGCGCGTGATGGCGTAGAAATTCCGCAGCCCTAGCCAGTATTCCGGGCCGTTTTCGTTTTCCAGCACGATCAGATCGGCATTGAGATCATCGGCCACCGTGTGTTCGGGCGTATAGCCACGCTGACGCCATTGTTTGACTGGGACATCGGGTTTTTTCAGTCGCCCCATTTCCGTCGGTGCATTTTCCCCGGGCTGAACAGGTACGGCCACCGGCTGGTTGCGCTGCCAGCCGTGACGGGCCAGGTAGTTGGCCACACTGCCGATGGCGTCGGCGCTGTTGTCGATCAGGTCGCGGATGCCGTCGCCGTCGAAGTCGACGGCATAATGGCGATAGCTGCTGGAGATGAACTGGGGCTTGCCCATGGCCCCGGCATAAGAGCCGGTCACGGCCAGCGGGTCGAACCGCTCCTCGCGGCTGAGCAGCAGGAACTCTTCCAACTCCTTGAGAAAAAATTCGCTGCGGCGCGGATAGTCGAACCCGAGCGTGGCCAGCGAGTCGGCGACGCGGTATTTGCCACGGTGACGGCCATAGCGCGTTTCCACGCCCAGGATGGCGGTGATGATCTCGGCGGGTACCCCGTACTTGCTCTCGGCCCGTTGCAGCACGCCGCGGTGCCGGCGCAGAAATTCGGCGCCTTCCTCCATGCGCGCCCGGGTGACGAAGATAGGGCGGTACTGATACCAAGGTTTGGCTTCATAGGGCCGGTTCATGGCATCAATGATCTCGGGCTGGATCTCGATCTGCTGGAACAGGCGTTTCAGTTCGGCGCGTTCAAAGTTGTGGCTGTTGGCGATACGCTCAATAAAGGCCTGAACGTCCTGGCGCTGGGCGGTATTGGCGCCGGCAAGCATGGGAATCAGGGAGCCGCACAGGAGTGTGCGGAGAAGCAGTTTTCGCATAACGTCGTTACCCGCTGGTCAAAAGTTTTCGGTGCGTCTGGATGGACATCAGCATGCCAAAGGCGGCCATCAGTGTCACCATCGAAGTGCCGCCGTAGCTCACCAGCGGCAGGGGCAGCCCCACCACCGGCAGCATGCCCGAGACCATACCTATGTTGACGACCAGATAGACGAAAAATGTTAGCGTCAGGCTGCCCGCCAGCAGGCGCGTAAAGGTATCCTGCGCCTGAACCGCGAGGTAAAGGCCGCGGGCGATGATGAACAGGTAGATGGACAACAGGATCAGGATACCGAAAAAACCGAACTCCTCGGCGAACACGGCAAAGATGAAATCGGTGGAACGTTCGGGTAGAAATTCCAGCTGCGACTGGGTGCCGTTGAGCCAGCCCTTGCCGTAGAGTCCGCCCGAGCCGATGGCGATCTTGGACTGGATAATGTGGTAGCCGGCGCCGAGCGGGTCGCTCTCCGGGTTGAGAAAGGTCAACACCCGCTGGCGTTGGTAGTCATGCATGCCGAAGAACCACAGCAGCGGCGCAGAGGCGGCCGCCAGGATGGCGAGGCCGCCCACCAGGCGCCAGGAGATGCCGGCCAGCAGCAGGGCGAAGCCGCCCGCCATGGCGATCAGCAACGAGGTGCCCAGATCGGGTTGCTGCACGATCAGCCCCACCGGCACCAGGATGATCAGTGCGGTGACGACAATGGCACGGCGCGACGGCGGCAAGGGGTTGTCGGCCAGATACCAGGCGATCATCATCGGCACTGCCAATTTCATGATCTCGGAGGGCTGGAAGCGGAACAGGCCCAGATCGAGCCAGCGTTGCGCCCCCTTGCCGACGGCGCCGAACACCAGCACCGCAACCAGCATCAGCACGCCCGCGCCGTAGATCCAGGGGGCCCAGCGCTCGATATGGTGGGGGGCGATTTGGGCGCAGAAAAACAACACCCCGAAGGCGATGCCCAGGCGGATGGATTGGCGCCAGATCAGCGTTATGTCCTGGCCGCCGGAGCTGTAAAGCACCACCAGGCCGACGGCCGAAAGGGTGATCAGGCCGAATAGCAGGGGCCAGTCCATATGCAGGGTGCGGCTGCTAAAGCCGCGCTTCTTGCGCCGGTCGATCCAGCGGCCGTAGCTGCGTGTCTGACTCATGGGGTCGCTCCTAGATATTGGTCGATCACCGCTCCTGCGATGGGGGCGGCCACCGAACCGCCGCTGCCGCCGTTCTCCACGATCACCGCCACGGCGATGCGCGGCGCGTCGCTGGGCGCGAAGGCGATGAACAGGGCGTGGTCGCGCAGGTGTTTGGCGATGTCCTCGGCGACGTACTCTTCGTCCTGTTCGATGCCGAAGACCTGGGCGGTGCCGGTTTTGCCGGCGATCTTATAGGGTTGGCCATGGTTGAGCCGCCGTGCCGTGCCGTGGCGGCCGTAGATCACGTTTTCCATGGCCTCTATCACCGTATCCCAGTTGCGTGGCTGGATGGAGTCGATAGGGGTGCCCGGGCTGTCTGCGGCGAATGGCTGCTGTTCGCCGCCGGCGAGAAGCACGCGATCAAGCAGATGAGGCCGGACCGGCCGGCCGCGGCCGGCCAGGATGGCGGTGGCGCGCGCCAGCTGCAGCGGCGTCGCCAGGGTGTAGCCCTGGCCGATGCCGGCGATCAGGGTCTCGCCCAGATACCAGGGCTGGTGGCGCACACGCCGTTTCCAGGTGGTGGAGGGCAGAATGCCGCCGGCCTCGCCGGCGATGTCAATGCCGGTCTTCTGGCCGAAGCCGAAGGGGGCGAGAAAGTCGTGGATCAGGTCGATGCCCATGGTCTGTGCCAGGTCGTAGTAATAGACGTCGCAGGACTCGGTGATCGCCTTCTTCAGGTCGGTCATGCCATGGCCCTCCTTCTTCCAGTCACGGTACTTGCGTTCCTCGTCCTTGATGGTGTGCCAGCCGCGGCAAAAGATGCGTGTCTCCGGTGTGACGGTGCCCGACTCCAGCCCGGCCAGGCCGACAAAAGGTTTGATGGTGGAGCCCGGCGGGTATTGGCCCAGCAGGGCGCGGTTGAACAGCGGTTTGGCGCGCGAGCTTTGCAGGGCGTTGTAGGTCGTGTGGTCGATGCCGTTGACGAACAGGTTGGGGTCGTAGTCCCCCAGGCTGGCCATCACCAGTACCTCGCCGTTGCGTGGATCGATGGCCACCACGGCGCCACGTTCGTCTCCCATGGCCTGCTTGGCGCTGCGTTGCAGATCGGCGTCCAGGGTGAGGACGATATCCTTGCCGGGCACCGGCGGGGTGCGATCCAATACCCTCAGGGTGCGCCCCAGGACATTGGTCTCCACCTGCTGAAAGCCGACCGTGCCGTGCAGCAATTCCTCGTAGGCCTTCTCGATGCCCAGCTTGCCGATGTGGCTGCTGGCGGCGTAGTTGGAGGCGTCGATCTGCTGCAGCTCCTGTTCGTTGATGCGGCCCACATAGCCCACCGCATGCACGGCCAGGTTGGCCTGCGGATAATCGCGTACCAGCCGCGCCGCGATTTCGATGCCGGGGAGGCGGTGGCGGTTAACCGCCAGGCGCGCCACCTCCTCGTCGCTGAGGCGGTGGCGCAGGGCGACGGGCTGAAAGCGGCGTTTCTGTGTCAGGCGTTCGTGAAAGCGTTCGATGTCACTGTCGCTGATGTCGATGATGTCGGCCAGTTCGTCGAGAGTGGTGTCCAGGTCGGCGACCCGCTCCGGCACGATCTCGAGCGCGTAGGTAGGCAGGTTCTGGGCCAGGATGACGCCGTTGCGGTCGAAGATCAGGCCGCGCGTCTGCGCCAGCGGCTGGAGACTGACGCGGTTGTTCTGCGACAGGGTGGTGTAGTGCTCATGGCCGATGATCTGCAGATAGGCCATGCGCCCGATGATGGCCAGCAAAGCTAGAACGATGCCGATAAAGGCGATGGCGGCGCGCGAAGTGAACAGCCGGTTTTCGCGGATATGGTCCTTGATGGCGATGCGTGGAGCCACGTGGGTTACCTATTTAATGCCGAAGTGGCGCCGGATATCCCTCAGGATCAGGTAAACCCAGGGCCACAATAGGGTGCTGCTGACGGCCGGCAGCCAGTCGCTCCAGGTGCTGCTCCTGAGGTCGGTGATGCCGTTGACCCACATCACCAGCACCTGGTAGAGGAGTAGCAGGCCCATGATGCCGAGCGCCTGTTGCCACATGGGAAAGATGCGGATTTGCTGGTAGACCTTGAGGGTCATGTAGGTGATCGCTACCAGGGCCAGGGCGTGTTGTCCCAGCAGCGCCCCTTTGAGCACGTCCAGGATCAGTCCCAGGGCAAAGGCGGTGAAGATGCCGACGCGGTGGGGCAGGGCCATGCTCCAGTAGATCAGCGCCAGCGCCAGCCATTCCGGGCGGAAGGCGGCCATCCATTGGGGCAGGGGGATGATGGTCAGGATCAAGGCCACGATATACGTCAGGCCGATGATCACCATGCCGCCGCCGCGGGTCACCTGGGCCATCAGTCCTGCGCCTCCGTGGGTTCCGGCCCGGCTTCCGTTTCCGGGATGGTCGGCCACACCACCAGCACCTCGCGGCTGCGTTGCAGTTCGGCCGTCGGTCGGGCGCTGACAC
>JASBUE010000250.1 GCA_030148045.1 Candidatus Tenderia sp. | reverse complement strand
CCAGTTGCCCAACCGTCGTCACGCCCGCGACAAGATTCGCGAGGCCATTCACCTGGCCAAGAACCGCAAGTCTTCTGCCGCGCTGGTATTCATGGACATTGATCACTTCAAGAGCATCAACGATTCTTACGGTCATCAGTTCGGCGACCTGGTGCTGCAGCAGGTGAGTCATCGGCTGAACAATTGCATCCGCTCCCAGCACACCGCGGTGTCCACCGATCATCTGTCACGCCAGGGCGGAGATGAGTTCACCCTGGTGCTGCACAACATCGGCAACTACGAAGCAGCCGAGGCTGTGGCCCAGCGGGTCATGGAAGCTTTCGCCCACCCCATCGTCATCGATCACACCCGGATTCACGTCACTCTAAGCATCGGCATCGCCCTGTATCCTGATGACGCCGACACGGTGGACGATCTGCTGATCAACTCGGACAGTGCCATGTACGAGGCCAAACGCAGCGGCCGCAACTGCTACCGCATCTTCAACAAACAGCTGGCCAAAATCAGCAAGCGGGAGAGCCAGATCCGCAACGACCTGTTTTCGGCATTGAAGGAAAACCAGTTCCATCTCCATTACCAGCCTAAGGTCGGCATTCTGGACGGCCGCATTCGCGGTTTCGAGGCTCTGTTGCGCTGGCAGCATCCGCAACTGGGACTGCTCTCCCCGAAGGAGTTCATTCCCATCCTCGAGAACAGTGCGGAGATCGATCCCGTCGGTCAATGGGTGATGGAAACGGCCATGCATCAATGCCGACTCTGGCGTGACGGCGGATTCCCGGCGCTGTGCATATCCATCAATGTCTCGGCTTCCCAGTTCCTGAATCCCGGGCTGGCGGACACGATTTCAAAAGCCCTGGAAAGACACCGGCTGCCCGCTGATGCGATCGAGATCGAAATCACCGAAACCATCGCCATCAAGGAACCGGAGACAACCCGCGATATCCTGAAAGAACTTAATGACCAGGGTATTCGCTGCGCTCTGGACGATTTCGGCACCGGTTATTCCTCCCTGGGCCACCTGCGCAACTTCCCCTTCTCGGTGTTGAAAATCGACCAGGTCTTCATCAACCAGCTCAACAACAGCGAAAAAGACCGCAAGCTGGTGAAATCCATCCTGGGCATAGGGCGGGCCCTAGACATAGATGTGGTCGCCGAGGGCGTGGAAACCGAGTCCCAGTTACAGTACCTGCGCTACAACGGCTGTCATGAATTCCAAGGTTATCTCTACAGCAAGCCCATCGACAGCAAAAACGCCACACGGCTTCTGGCAGAAACAAAATAGAGCTCGTCGAATCCATGAGGCCCGTCCCATGAAAAGGTGGTGGAAGTCATCGGCAGCATCGCCGCTGCGTACCAAATCTGCTGGCCTTTAATGCCACCATCGAAGCCGTGCGCACCCTGGCCATGCATTCCCAGCACCGGAAATACGTTTATCGGGCAGACTCCACCTGCAGCCCGGCGTTCTTCCACTCAGGATAACCATCCTGCAGGCGCCTGACCCGGAAACCTTTCCCGCGTAACAGTTTAATGGCCTCGAAAGCGAGTACACAGTAGGGGCCACGGCAGTAAGCGACAATCTCACGCTGCGGATCGAACTCGCCGAGATGTTTTTTCAATTCTTTCAGGGGGACATTGACCGCACCGGGCAAGTGGCCGGCGGCGTATTCGGCCGGGGGTCGAACATCCAATACGGTGACTGAACCCTCTTTTGCCCGTTGCAGTAATTCATTACGAGGAATCGGTTCCATGCTGTCTTTGCGGGTGAGATAGGTGTTGACCAATTGATCCACCTCGGCCAGATGCCGTTCGGCCACACCTCTCAAACGATCGACCAATTCGACCACGTCCTCGCCATCAAGACGGTAAAAGACACGCTGGCCTGCTTTGCGCGTCGTCACCAGCCCGGCATGGCGCAACTGCTGTAGATGATGGGAGGTATTGGCCACACTCAGCCCCATGACCTTGGCGAGATCCTCCACCGAATATTCGCACTGCGCCAGAAACTCGAGCATCTCGAGCCGATTTCCACTGCTCATCGCCTTGGCGATGTGGGCGAACTGCTCAAACAGGGCTTTTTTGAACACACTCATACTGTTAACGTCCCTTAAACCTGCATCAATAATATTCAAACAACCTCTTGAATACAAGAATAGGGTACGCTACAGTATTATTCAAGTGATCA
Source organism: Candidatus Tenderia sp. (assembly GCA_030148045.1). Lineage (GTDB taxonomy): Bacteria > Pseudomonadota > Gammaproteobacteria > Tenderiales > Tenderiaceae > Tenderia. Next base: position 3,528 of record JASBUE010000250.1, on the reverse strand, counting down.
TTTGAATACTATATGGAGTAACACCAGATGACTTTCCCGGAATTTATTACCCGGCATGAGCTAACCATTCGCCTGGGCTTCTTTTTCGGCGTCTTTGCCCTGATGGCGCTGTGGGAGGTGATGGCACCGCGCCGCGCGCTGACCGTCTCCAAGACCGTGCGCTGGGCCAACAACCTGGGGCTGGTATTTTTCAACAGCTTCATCCTGCGCCTGATCTTTCCAGCCGCAGCGGTGGGCGTGGCAGCCTTTGCCGCCGACCACGGCTGGGGCCTGCTCAACCACTTCAAAATGTCATTCCCGCTGGCCGTGCTGCTGTAGGTGGTGGCCATGGACTTTATCATCTACCTGCAACATGTATTGGTGCATGCCGTACCGGCGCTGTGGCGCCTGCACCGGGTCCATCATGCCGACCTGGACTACGACGTCACCACCGGGGCACGCTTCCACCCCATCGAGATCATTCTTTCTATGCTCATCAAGTTCGCCACCATTGTGGTGCTGGGCCCGCCGCTGGTCGCGGTGGTGATCTTCGAGGTGGTGTTGAACGCCATGGCCATGTTCAACCACGGCAACGTGCGCCTGCCGCTGGGGCTGGATCGTGTGCTGCGGCTCATCATCGTCACTCCGGACATGCACCGGGTGCATCACTCGGTGGAGGATGATGAGGCCAACAGCAACTTCGGTTTCAATCTCTCTGTCTGGGACCGCCTCTTCGGCACCTACCGGGGGCAACCCCGCGGTGGCCACGAGGGCATGACCATCGGCATCCACCACTACCGTGAACCCAGGCTGGTGACTTGGTTGCCGGGCATGTTGGCCCTGCCCTTCATCGGCAAAATCACGGATTATGCCATCAATCGCCGCGACTGGAGCAAGCGCCATGACCAATAAAATCGCCCGTATCGTCTTGCTGATGGTTGTCGTTGTGGGTATTGCCATGGCCGTGTTCTACCGTGAAGCCTTCGACGCCACCGCCCTGGAAACCCGGGTAAAAGAGGCCGGCTCCGCCGGCCCGATCCTGTTCATGCTGATCTATGCCATAGGCACGGTGTTCTTCCTGCCCGGCTCCATGCTCACCCTCGCCGGCGGTGCCCTGTTCGGGCCGCTGTGGGGCACCCTCTATAACCTCAGCGGCGCGACCATCGGTGCCACACTCGCCTTTTTGATCTCCCGTTATCTGGCATCGGATTGGGTGGAACAAAAGAGTGGCGTCAGGCTGAAACAGCTCAAGCAAGGTGTGGAAAAAGAGGGCTGGCGCTTCGTGGCCCTGGTGCGCCTGGTGCCGCTGTTCCCCTTCAATCTGCTCAATTACGCCCTGGGCCTGACGCGGATCAAGCTGTCCCACTACCTCATCGCCTCCTACCTGTGCATGTTGCCCGGTGCCGTCGCCTACACGTATCTGGGTTATGCCGGACGCGAGGCGGTGGCCGGTGGCAGCGGTGTAATCCAGAAAGGTCTGCTGGCCCTGGCGCTGCTGGCCGTGGTGGCCTTTCTGCCGCGCCTCATCGGCCGCCTGCGGCAAAAACCGATGCTGAGCATCCCGGAACTGAAACAGCATCTGGATGCGGGTGAAGATCTGCTGGTTCTCGATGTACGCAGTGCGGAAGATTTTGTGGGTGAACAGGGTCACATCTCCGGGGCGGCCAATATCCCGTTAGAAGCATTACCGGACCGATTGGCAGAACTCGGAGACTACGAAGAACGCCCTATCATCCTCGTCTGCCGCACCGAGCGCCGCTCCAGCCAGGCGGCGCAACTGCTGACAAGACAGGGCTTCGCCGACGTGCACGTCGCCAGGGGCGGCATGACGGCGTGGCATGCCAGCGGCCTTCACGTCGAACGATAAGGAGATGAATCATGAAATTCCTCATTATTCTGAACGACGCCCCCTATGGCAGCGAACGCAGTTACAACGGCCTGCGCTAAAAACGGACAGCAACCGCCAAACGGCTACTGCAACATGGAACTGATGCTGAAAACTATTTTGCGTCACGGTAAGGTAATGCCCAGTGGCACGTGTATGGATGCGCGTGCTTTAAAAGACGAAGAGCTTGTAGACGGCGCGCAACGCGGTGACATAGCAACGCTTTCCAGTGCGACAAGCAGTACCGATAAGGTACTGGTTTTTTAACCCGGACAAACAGGAGCGGCAGGCATGATGAATGATATGAATGGATTTGGCGGTTGGGGCATGGGCTATGGCTGGATTTTCATGCTTCTGTTTTGGGGGCTGGTCATTCTGGGCATCGTCGGCCTGGTGAAATGGCTTTCCACAAGTAAAAGCGACACTCATCACCCGCCACGGCAGCCACCCAAAACTGCGCTGGAGATTCTGGAGGAACGCTATGCGCGTGGCGAGATCAATCGGGAAGAGTTTGAACAAAAGAAACACGATCTAAAACAGTGAAGGCTGTAACGATGTAAACACATTTTGGAGAGCGGCGACGGCGAGGCCGGTTTTGACAGCGGTAATTTTTTTGCCGGGCCCGCCCAACGGATGAAACTGCATCAACCCAGCCGTATGCTGCATCTGGGGAAGGTGGCCTTTGAAAAATATTGGCTGTTAAAGTGGTTCCGAGGAATCTCCATGATGCTGCGCCGCCTCACCGAGTTCGCTCCCGAAGCCCAGATTATTTCCGCCGCATTTTTTTCACGTTTGTTTCTTGACACGTCATCTATATTGCTATAGTTTTTGCGGCTCTGCTTCAGGTGTCCCAAGGGTATCCACCCCAGGGATGAAACGGGAAGCCGGTGCGTTCCTGACATTTCGTCAATGAACAATTCCGGCGCTGCCCCCGCAACGGTAAGCGAGTTGCGGCGGATCATCGAGCCACTGCGTTTCGACGTGGGAAGGCGATCCGCCCAGGTCTTTCAAGACCCCTCGCGAGCCCGGAGACCGGCCTGAAGCCTGGGGCCTGTCCGGGCCATCTGCGCATAGCGAGACGCGTGGGAAATCGAGGAAAGATTGTCGATCTCTTGAGGAGCATAGTAGTGACTATGTGACGAAAGAGATCGGGAATATGGCCCGATCTCCCGCCGCCGCAGTAGTGCATGATGGCCCGGACAGGCCCCGCGGTTGGCATTGCGGAGGGCGATGCTGCGGCTGACAGGTCGTTCTTCTCCCCTGTTTCCGTCTGATTCTTTTCATCCGCGGTGTCTTTGTGTCACACCGGTTGGCGCGCGGGTGAGTGCGCCGGAGGAAAACAAGAATGAAGAAACGCTGTCTGCCTGCGGCGGCATTACTGCTGTTGGGCTCCCACTCTGCCTTTGCCGCCGAGGTCGCTCCCGCCATCCATGGCTCCCGCGACATTAGTGCATCCCTGCACGACATCGACCCCATCATCGTCACTGCGACCCGCACCGCCCAGACGGCGGACGAGACGCTGTCCTCGGTCACCGTCATCACGAGAAAAGAGATCGAGCGCCAGCAGGCGCAATCCGTCCAGGACCTGCTGCGTGGTATTCCGGGTGTGGACATCGCCAACAACGGCGGCCCCGGCAAGGCCACCTCGGTATTCCTGCGCGGCA
>JASBUE010000247.1 GCA_030148045.1 Candidatus Tenderia sp. | reverse complement strand
GCAGTTGGCAGTTGGCAGTTGGCAGTTGGCAGTTGGCAGTTGGCAGTTGGCAGTTGGCAGTTGGCAGTTGGCAGTTGGCAGTTGGCAGTTGGCAGCAGCTTGCCCCACAACCATTTACTGTCAACTGCTCACTGATAACCTATAAACTCTGCGCCACCTTCTGCAGCTTACTCCGCACCGTTTCCGCGATCTGTTCCACCCCCGGCTGGTCCACCAGCCGCAACACCGCCGCCGGGTCCATGAAAGCGACGGTGACCGATGCGTCCTCCTCCTCGCGCACCACCACATTGCAGGGCAACAACAGACCGATATCCGGCTCGGCCTCGATGGCCTGCTTGGCCAGCGGCGGATTGCAGGCACCGAGAATGCGGTAGGGCAGACGGTCATGATCGAGTTTCTTTTTCAGGGTGGCCTGCACATCGATGTCGGTGAGCACCCCGAAGCCCTCCCGACCCAGCGCCTCGGTCACCTTGGTCACCGCCTCATCAAAACCGCACGACATCTTTACATTAAAACCGTAATTCGACATTGCGTTCTCCTTGCTTATCTCAACAGGTCCTCACCACTTAACGCAGCCCACGGCTACGCTGCTGATTCTCATACCAGGCGGCATAGACGGGATCGGGCCAGCGCGACTGAAACCACTCGATCACCGCCTCGATCTCGGCCTCGCTCAGTTTCCCACGCCAGGCCGGCATCTTGCCTCTACCCGGCTCGCTGCCGTCGAGGATCATCTGCTTCAGCCACTGCCTGGGATGATGCCAGGCGTGTCCGGTTCCGTTCAGGGGCGGCGGCGGAAACATGCCGTCGGCATCGCGGCTGCGCCAGTTGGGATCACCCTCGCCGTGGCGGCCATGGCACCGGGCGCAATGCCGACGATAGATCGACTCTCCCAGGGCCACCTGTTGCGGATCGTGGGCGCGCTCTAGCGCGGCCCCCGAAAACGTCTCAAGTGCACGACCGGCATTCGAGGACGGGGAATCGCAGGCCGCCAGTCCCAGGGCCAACACCAATATAGTGAATATTCTTTTGTTCATTAATACTCCATTCTAACAAATCGGCGCGGATTCAACCCCACCCCGGCCGAGCGCCATCAAACAAACCGGATATGCACCATGAGTTCGCGCCTTCACCCGTGTGTCCGACGACGCCGTTTTTTCCGGCCTCGGCTTTGGGCCACCATCACGATGAGCGCCTGCGAAACACCACCGACGCCGCCGCGAACAAGCTCAAGCCGATCAGCAACAACGCCACGGCCTGGGGCCACAACTCGGCAATGCCGACACCCTTCAAAAAAACACCCAGGATCACGTCCATGTAATAACGCAAGGGACTGCCCAGGGACAGGTATTGCAAAAACTCCGGCATGCTGGCGACAGGGGCAAGGGTACCAGAGAGGAACATGATCGGGAACAATCCGAAGAACGAGAGCAGCAGCGCCTGCTGCAGGGTACGGCACACGGTGGCGATGAGCACGCCGATGCCGATGGCGCTGAGCAGAAACAGCGCCGTCAACAGCACGAACAGCGCAAGGCTGCCGCGCAGCGGCACGCCGAACCACCACACGATGAGCAGGCTGGGAAACACCGACAAGGTCCCTATGAATAAAGTCGGGACGGTCTTGGCGAGAAACAGTTCACCGGTACGAATGGGCGTGACCTGCAGCTGCTCCATGGTGCCCACCTCCTTCTCGCGCACGATGGTCGCGGCAGGGTGAATCACCCCCACCATCAGGGCGGCCAGGGCGATCATGGACAGCACCATGAAACGGGTGTTGGTGAGGTCCGGGTTGTACCAGACGCGGACCTCGGCAGCGAGCGGTGGGCCACTAGCGGGGGCGGTTTCGGTCTGCAGGGATTGCATGGCCAGCAGCACGTAGTTGCGCGCGGTGGCGGCGGTATTGCCGTCGCTGCCGTCGAGCAGAATCTGCAGTTGCGGTGCCGCGCCGCGCCGCAGGTCGCGTGAGAAATGGTGGGGGATCACCAGGGTTATCCGCGCCCGGCCGGCCTGCAGCCACGCCTCGGCCGCGGCCATGTCAGGGGGATGCCCCACCAGATCGAAGGAGTCGCCGCTGGTCAATGCGGAAACCAGTTGCCGGCTGACCGGCGTGTTGTCCTGGTCGAGGACCGCAAGGGGCAAGTGGCGCAGATCCAGCCCCAGGGCATAGGTACAGATGATCACCTCCACGGTATAGAGCCACAAGATCAGGATCAGGATCACCCGGTCACGAAAGAACTGGATGAACTCTTTCACCAACAGGCTCGCCAGGCGCATCATGCCACCTTCTTCTTCAGGCGCCAGGCGGCGAGAAAGAATACCGCCACGGTGTAGGCGGCAAGTACCGCGACCTCGAGCCACAAGGTCTCCAGGCCGGTTCCCTTGAGCGCCACGCCGCGCGAGATGTCGACGAAGTAGCGCCCGGGGAAGACGGCGGTATAGAGCTGCAACAGATACGGCATGGTGAAGATGGGAAACAGCAGCCCGGAGAACAGAAACGAGGGCATCAGGGTCACGATCAACGCCAACAGCATGGCCACCAACTGGCTACGGGTAACGGTGGAGACCAGCAGGCCGATCCCCACGGTGCAGAACACGTAGATCAATCCCGCCGCCAGCAGGAAGGCCAGGCTGCCTTGAAACGGCACGCCGAACCAGAGCCAGCCGACGGCAATGACCATGAGCATCTGCACAAAGGCGATCATGCCGTAGGGCACCAGCTTGCCGATGATGAACTCGGCGCTGGTCAACGGCGAGGCGAAAATACCCTGAATGGTGCCGTTCTCCTTTTCGCGTACGATCCCCAGGGCGGTAAGCAGCGGCGGAAAGGCCATCAGGATCACGGCGTACAGGCCCGGCACGATGTAGTTGGCACTCTTCAGCGACGGGTTGTACCAGACCCGGGTTTCCAGGCGCACCACCGCCTGGTCGACGGGCCGCTGGAAACCGCCGATGATGGCTTGGGCATAACCCGCCGCCAGCAAGGCGGTGGAGGAATAGGTGCCGTCCACCAGCACCTGCACCGCGGGGCGCTCGCCGCGCCTCAGACGCGCATCGAGCCGCGCCGGGATCACCAGCACCAGGTCCACCTCGCTGCGTTGCAGCGCCGCCTCCACTTCATCCACCGAGATCATGCGCCGCGTCTGACGGAAATATTCGTTCTGCACGAAGCGCTCCACCAGCGCCCGGCTGGCGGGGCTGTCGTCCGCGTCCAGCACCCCCAGGGTCGCCTAGCGCAGGTCCAGCGAAATGGCGTAACCGAACAGAAACAGCATCACCAGGGGCATGAGCAGCGACACCCCGACGGTGATGGGATCGCGCAGGATCTCACGGCTCTCCTTGCCGATCACGGCGGCGATGCGGCGGCGGTTCATGTCCTCTCCCCCGACGTGGATGCGCGCTCGAGATAGGCCATGAAGATCGCTTCCATGTCCGCGTTGTCCCCCTCCCCCAGCCCGGCGCGCAACTCATCCATGCTTCCGAGGGCGATCAAGCGTCCCTGTGCCATCAGGCCGAGCCTGTGGCAATAGCGGGCCTCTTCCAGGTAATGGGTGGTGACCAGCACCGCCATACCGGCGGCGGCCAGGGATTGGATCAGCTGCCAGAAGCGCTGCCGGGCGATGGGATCGACGCCGGAGGTGGGCTCGTCGAGGAACAGGACCGCGGGGCGGTGCATGATGGCGCAGGCCAGCGCCAGGCGCTGGCGCAAGGCGCCCGAGAGCTCGCCGGCGCGACGCGACCCGATGCCGGAAAGGCCGGTCATCTCGGCGGCCCAGGCCATCGCCTCGCGCCGCTGCCTGCCGCCGAGGCCGTAAGCCCCGGCGAAAAAGCGCAGGTTTTCATCGACGCCGAGGTCCGGGTAGAGCGAAAACCGTTGTGACATGTAACCAATGCGCCCTTTGAGGCTCAGGGGGTCGCGCGACACATCCACGCCGGCCACGCTGACCAGGCCCGCCGCCGGGCGCAGCAGGCCGCAGAGCACGCGGATCAGGGTGGTCTTGCCGGCGCCGTTCGGGCCCAGCCAGCCGATCACCTCGCCCGGGGCGATGCGGATCGAGACATCATCCACGGCGGTGAAAGCACCGAAACGCACGCTGACATGCGCCGCCGACACCGCCTCGTCCGGGATCCTCAGCGGCGCCGGCGCCTTGCGCGTTGCGGTGCCGGAGGCCTCCGTGGTGGCGGCCAGCTGGATAAAGGCGTTTTCCAGATCGGGCTCGGCCGGCTGCAAACGCCCCCAGCCGGCAAGCTCGCCTTGCACTGCCTCGGGCAACCCGGCCACGGGCGCCAGCTGAAAGCGCAAGCGGTCCGCCAGCCATTGCATAGCGATCACCCCGGGCCGTCCGGCCAGGTGGCCGCGCGCCTGGTCGACTTGCGTCGTCAACAGTTCGAACACCTCGCCGCGGCTGCGCTCGCGCAAGGCCTGCGGCGTATCGACGGCCAGCAGCTCGCCCCGGTGCAGAAAGGCCAGGCGGTCACAATGCAGGGCCTCGTCCATGTACGGTGTGGTGAGCACCACGGTCGCACCCTGATCGCGGAAGGCGTGCAGCATGCGCCACAGTTCGCGGCGCGAACGCGGATCGACCCCGAGGCTCGGTTCATCGAGCAGCAGCAACGGCGGCTCATGAATGAGGTTGGTGCACAGGGAGAGTTTCTTGCGCATGCCGCCGGAAAGATTCCCGGCCCGCCGCGCGCCGAAGGCCGCGAGCCCCGCCATCTCCAGCAGGCGCGCCCGCCGTTGCCGGAACTCGTCAGCGCCGATATTCCGGATAGCGGCGGCGAAGGCGAGGTTTTCATCGACGCTCAGGCGATCGTAGAGGGTGAAGCCCTGAGACATATAGCCGATGCGCGCCGTGACCTGCGCCGCCTGCGCCACGGTGTCGAAGCCGAGCACCGTGCATTCGCCCTCGCTGGGGTCGAGGATGGCGGCACACAGCTGCATCAGGGTCGTCTTGCCGGCGCCGTCGGGGCCGAGCACGCCGAAGATCTCGCCACGGCGCACCCGCAGCCCGATATCCGCAAGCGCGCGGTGCTCGCCGTAGCGCCGTCCCAGCCCCCGGGCCTCGATGATCCAGTCGCCGTCCGCCGCACCGGACATCCGTCACTCCGGTACCATAAGGCGCGGCGGCCAGGGCGTCTCCGCCCGCCAGCGTATCCAGGCATCGGCGGGCATGCCGGGTTTGAGTTCCCCGGTGGGATTGTCCAGCGCCAGGGTGACGCCGAACACCATGCGCACCCACTCTTCCGGCAGATGCACATCGCGTGGCGTGAACTGGGCGCGCTGGTCCACCCGGCTGACCGTGGCCTCGAAGTGGCGCTCGGGAAAGGCGTCCACCTTGACGCGCGCCGTGTCACCGAGTTTGATCTTGCCGATGGAGCCCTCCGCTATATAGACCTTCAGCTCCAGGCGCGACAGGTCCAC
>JASBUE010000245.1 GCA_030148045.1 Candidatus Tenderia sp. | reverse complement strand
GAGGTTTCATTTTCATCACTGCTGGAGCTCATTTTTCCGCCCCACAAGGCGGAAGGAGTGCGGTGTAGTTATTCTACATAAGCGACTGACAACGCAGTGGGGCGGAAAAATGGGCCGCCGGCGCTGCTCCGAAATTAGTGTGAACAGGCCCTAGGCGACTACAACCGGGTCAGTGCGACCTATCGTGATTACGGAGACAATGCCGAATCCATAGAACTTTCTCTGGGTCGCTCACCGCGGCAGGCCGGCCGGCTCGACATGACGCTACGCTACCGGCGCGATTTGAGGCGCGCGGATAACAATGCGGAAATCAACATCGAATATCCCTTCGACAATCGACGCCGATATATCATCGGCATGAACGCCAACTACAGCGATCTCAGCAATGATATCCGCTACAACCTCCATCTCAGCGCGCGCGACCTGCTGTTCGTGGATCGCGGCATGATCGGTCGTGTCGGGGGCACAGGGTACATAAGGGCAGAGACGGGCGGATTGAAGGGATTTGTCTACCTCGACGCCGATGCCGATGGCCATTACGACAAGGGTGAGCCCGGCATTGAGGACATCAAGGTGGTGGTGGATGGTTATCAAAAATATACTTCGGGCGCCACGGGCCACTTTTTCGTCGGCCGCAACATCCACCAGGACGAGGTGGTCGTGGAGCTGGATGAGACCGAACTGCCGGCCATTTACACGCCTACTCAAGGGCGGCAAAGCGCGCGCTGGGACGAATACATCTTTACACGGGTCAATCTTGGAGTCGCGGTACTCGGCTCCATTTCAGGAGAGGTATCGGTTTGGCGGGACGGCGCACGCCAGCGGCCGTTGCCGGGGGTGGTGGTCAAGGCGAAACAAATGGGGAATGATGACATCGTCAGCCAATCCATCAGCGACAATAACGGCGTTTACTATCTTGGTGGACTCAAACCCGGTGAGTATGAACTGATATTGGAAACCGACAGCGTACCGCCGGCGATACGGCTGGCAAAGGAGTTGCCCAAAGTGACGTTGCCGGTTAGCCTTGAACCGATAGATATCGAAAATATCGATATTCCTCTGTTCGCAACGCAATAAGGCCGTGGACGTTCGGGAGTACCGTCCGCTTGCCCGCGTTCGTTCATCCCCGCCGACAACCCCGGACTTACTCAACCCGAAAACAGTGGCCAATATGGATACGAACTACTTTTCTCCCATCGCGATTTCGACCAGGGTTGGCGGCGCAACCTGGATTGGGCGGCTCGATCAAGTTCACCTCTGCGAGGCCGCTAAATTTTGGGTAACCCCTTATCCTGATAACTATTCTTGTAAGTGAATAAAACTCAATAACAGACATGAAAACAGAGCATTCCAATGCCATGAATCTCTCCGCCCGACAGCCCGCGGATGCTCTCAGTCCGAAAATGGTCGCCGCGACCATGGACAGGGTATTGGCAGCGGCCGAACAGCTGATCCTGGGCAAGAACCGGCAGTTGCGCCTGGCGCTGGCCTGCCTGATGGCGCGGGGCCACCTGCTGATCGAGGATCAACCCGGCATGGGCAAGACCACCCTGGCCCATGTGCTGGCACGGGTGACGGGGCTGGAATTCCAGCGTATCCAGTTCACCTCGGACCTGTTGCCGGCCGACATCATCGGCGCCTCGATTTACGAACGCGACAGAGGCCGCTTCACCTTCCATCCCGGCCCCGTCTTCGCCCAGCTGGTGCTGGCCGACGAGGTCAACCGCGCCACGCCCAAGTGCCAGAGCGCGCTGCTGGAGGCCATGGAGGAACAACAGGTGACGGTGGAGGGGAAAACCTACGCGCTGCCGCAGCCCTTTTTCGTCATCGCCACCCAGAACCCGCTGCACCAGATCGGCACCTTTCCCCTCCCCGAATCCCAGCTCGACCGGTTTCTGATGCGCCTGACCATGGGCTATCCGGACAGACAGGCCGAACGCAACCTGCTCGCCGGGCGCGACCGGCGCGAGATGATGGCCGACCTGCTGCCTGCCCTCGACCCGGCCGAGCTGCAGGCCGTCCAGACCCAGGTGGGTAAGGTGCATGTAGCCGACCCACTGCTGGATTATCTCCAGGCGCTACTCGATTTCAGCCGCCAGGCCGGCGAATTCAGCATCGGCCTGTCACCCCGCGGCGGTCTGGCCCTGTTGCGCGCCGCCCAGGCCTGGGCCCTGCTGCACGGCCGCAATCACGTGCTGCCCGAAGATGTGCAGAGGGTGTTGCCGGCGGTGGCCGGTCACCGCCTGCAGGGTAAAGGGGAGGCCTGCGGCCTGGGGCCCGAAACCCTGGCGGCGCGACTGCTGGACGTCCCTATTCCCTGAGGCATGGTTGCAACCCTGCACCGTTGGCTCGATACCTTGCCTGCCCCGCTGCGGCCGCGCGGCATCCGTTATCAGCCCGCCTCGGCCAGTGAGGCGGCCACCCTGCACGGCCAGCGCATCTTCGTCCTGCCCACCAAACAGGGCATGGTGTTCCTCGGCGTCCTGTTGCTGATGCTGCTGGGGGCCATCAACTACAGCAACAGCATGGCCTTCGTGCTCACCTTCTGGCTCGGCAGCATCACCCTGGTGTCGCTGTTCTACACCTACCGCAACCTGGTGAAGCTGGAACTGCGCCTGGCCGGCGCGGAACCCTGTTTCGCCGGCGGCCATGCCGCCTTTCATCTGCTGCTGCACAATCCCACGGCGCGGCCGCGATACGATATCGAACTGCGCGCCAGCGATGACAGCGAGGCGCTGACCTCCCTCGACCCGCGGGATCAACGCCGCACCACCCTGGCGCTGCCGACCCAGCGGCGCGGCCGGCTGCGGCTGGGTCGGATCACTCTCTCGTCGCGCTATCCCTTGGGATTGTTTCGCGCCTGGGCCTATGTGGATGTGGAAGCCGAGACCCTGGTCTATCCGCGCCCGGCGGATCACGCCCCGCTGCCGCACAGCGGCGCGGGCGGCGGCGCACGGCGCCAGACCCATGAAGCGGGCAGCGACGATTTCCACGGCCTGCGCGGCTATCAGGCCGGCGACTCGCCGCGCCACATCGACTGGAAAGCGCTGGCGCGGGAGCAGGGCCTGGTGACCAAGCAGTTCCAGCGCCATCAATCGCCGGAGCTGTGGTTCGACTGGACCGACACCTTTGGGGCTGATGTGGAGACCCGCCTGTCGCAACTGTGCCGCTGGCTGCTGGATGCCGACAATCAGCGGCAGCGCTATGGCCTGCGCCTGCCCGGGGTGACCATCGCACCGGGCCAGGGCCGCAACCCGCTGGATCAGTGCCTGGTACAACTGGCCCTGTTCGGAGAGGCGGCATGAGCGGGCCGCAGATCACCGTGCTCGACCAGCACGCCATGGGCTGGCTGCTGGCCGGGATGGGGTTGGCCGTCCTGCCCCACCTGCTGCACCTGCCCCTGTGGACGGCCCTGCTGACCCTGGCCGTCGGGCTGTGGCGCTGGCTGGCGGCGCGGCGCAACTGGCCGCTGCCCAGTAACAAACTGAAGCTGATTCTGACCCTGGGTCTGGTGGTGGCTATCTTTACCAATTACGGCACCCTGGTGGGACGCGAATCGGGCACCGCCCTGCTGGTGATCATGATGGGGCTGAAGCTGATGGAGCTGCGCCAGCGCCGCGATGTGCTGGTGTTGATGTTCCTGGCCTATTTCATCCTGGTGACCCACTTTCTCTACAGCCAGACCATCCCGCTGGCGATGTATGTCTTCACCGTGGCCTGGTTGCTGCTGAGTCTGCACATGCACCTGAGCAGCCGGGAACTGCGCCCCATGCGCCACAGCCTGCGCACGGCCGGCGGCCTGATGTCACTGGGCCTG
>JASBUE010000232.1 GCA_030148045.1 Candidatus Tenderia sp. | reverse complement strand
CAGTACATCGCCCATGCCCAGGATGCGCGAGGCGATGCGGTCGGGGTGGAAGGGCTCGAGGGCGTCATTCTTTTCGCCCACACCGAGGAACTTGATCGGCTTGCCGGTGATCTGGCGAATGGACAGGGCCGCCCCACCGCGCGCGTCACCGTCGGTCTTGGTCAGCACCACACCGGTCAGGGGCAGGGCGTCGTTGAAGACCTTGGCGGTGTTGGCGGCGTCCTGGCCGGTCATGCTGTCGACCACGAACAGGGTCTCCACCGGCTTAATGGCGGCATGGAGACGCTTGATCTCGCCCATCATTTCGTCATCGACGTGCAGGCGACCGGCGGTATCGACAATCACCACGTCGATGAATTGCTTACGGGCATGATCCACGGCGGCATTGGCGATAGCCAGCGGGTCCTGGTCGGTGCTGCTGGGGAAGAATTCCGCGCCCACCTCCCCGGCCAGGGTCTCCAGCTGGTGGATGGCGGCGGGGCGATAGATGTCGCAACTCACCACCAGCACCGATTTCTTCTTGCGCTCCTTGAGCCAGCGCGACAGCTTGGCCACCGTGGTGGTCTTACCGGAGCCCTGCAGGCCGGCCATCATGACCACCGCGGGGGGCGCCACGTTCAGGGCCAGCTCCTCGTTGGCCTCGCCCATGATCTCGACCAGCTGGTCGTTGACCACCTTGATAAAGGCCTGGCCCGGGGTCAGACTCTTCATCACCTCCCGGCCGATGGCCTCTTCCTTGACCTGCTCGACGAACTGGCGCACCACCGGCAGCGACACATCGGCCTCCAGCAGGGCCATGCGCACTTCCCGCAGGGCGTCCTTGATGTTGTCTTCGCTCAGGCGGCCGCGGCCGCGAATATCACGTACCGTGCGCGCCAGGCGCTCCGTCAGATTTTCAAACATACGATGGGTCCAGCAATGATGAATTTATAGCCTAATGGAGGGCTATTATAACGAAAACGACTTATTATTCTTAAGTTGTTTGATCACCCGGTCGGGCACCAGTTGCTGGAGTTCTTGCAAAATGCGGTTGTTTTCATCGGGTTTGTGGTGGGTCAAGTAGATTTGCGGATTCAGCCTCAGCTTGGCCAGGTCAGCCGCCACGGTCTTGGAACAGTAGTGGCGGGCGCTGTTGCTGAGGTCTTCATACTCATTGCTGAAAGCCACCTCCAACAACAGCAGATCAAGATTGTCATGGCCGTTGATCACGTTCCAGAAGCTGTCGTTGGTGGTGGTGTCGCCGGTAAAGGCGAATGACTTCCCCGCCGCCGACTCGACGCGGTACCCGACCGTGGGCACGATGTGGTTCATGGGGATGGATTCGAACATGCGCCCGCCCACCTCGCAAATGTCGCCGGCGGGATGCTCCTGATACCTCATCACCGGCTTGTTGACCACCGGCAATTTAGCGAAATCGGGCCAGATGGCCCAGTTGAAGACATGTTCGCGCAGGGCCTGTATAGTGGCGGGCAGGCCGTGAATCACGATGGGTTCCTGAATGCGCTCGAAGATACTGTCGACCAGCAAGGGGAGGAATGCCACATGATCGAGGTGGGAATGGGTCAGAAAGATATGGCGAATGCCGGCCATTTCATCCAGTGTCAAGTCACCGACGCCGCTCCCCGAATCGATGAGCACGTCGTCATCGACCAGCATCGAGGTCGTCCTCAGCCCCCGGCCTATCCCGCCATCGCAGCCTAATATCCTTAGCTTCATATCTCTATTATTTCTGCACTTCGGCAAAATTCTTTAGACAAATTCACTCCTTTTCTGGCTAAATACCCACCCCGGCCAAGCAGACAAAGGGGCCTCTTCTACCGGACCCGCAGATGTGCCATTATTGAAATTTCATCAATCAAAACAATTATCATGCACACGATAGTCATCGGCGCTTTAGCGATTTTCTTGTATTTAGTTGCCGCAATTTTGCTCGGCGTTCGCTTGCGCAACCAGGTCACCACCACGGCCAGCAAATGGAAAAGCCTCTCCCCCGCCATTCTGGCCCTGGCGCTGCACGGTTGGCTCATGGGCGGCCAGATTTTTTCAGCCGCCGGTCTCAATCTCGGGGTCTTCAATGCGGTCTCGCTGGTCACCTGGGTGATCAGTGCCATCCTGCTCATCAGCGTTATCAAACGCCCCACCGAAAACCTGGGCATCATCGTCTTTCCCGGCACCGCCCTGGCGATGGCCCTGGGGCTCACCTTTTCCGCCGGCCAGATCACCGAACCCCTGAATTCGCCGCTCGAGATCCATATCCTGATCTCCATCGCCGCCTACAGCCTGCTCAGCATCGCCGCGGTGCAGGCGGTGGTACTCACCATCCAGGATCGCCACCTGCGCCACAAACATCCCGGCGGGTTCATTCGCGCCCTGCCGCCGCTGCAGACCATGGAGCGGCTGCTGTTCCAGATGATCGGCCTCGGCTTCATCCTGCAAAGCCTGTCGCTGCTCACCGGCTTCATCTTCCTCGACAACATGTTCGCCCAGCACCTGGTTCACAAGAGCGTGCTCTCCATTATTGCCTGGGGCGTCTTCGCCACCCTGCTGTGGGGGCGCTGGCGGTTCGGCTGGCGCGGCAAGACCGCCATCCGCTGGACCCTGAGCGGCTTCGTCTTTCTGGTGCTGGCCTATTTCGGCAGTAAGACGGTGCTGGAACTCATTCTCAGCTAAGCCCCTCCAGCTATCGGGTACACTCGACAACCATGGAACAAATCCCGCTTAGCGTTTTAGGCACCAGCCTTTTTGTTTTGATCATCCTGTCGGCCTGTTTCTCCGCCTCGGAAACGGCCATGATGAGCCTCAACCGTTACAAACTGCGTCACCTGGCCCAGGCCGGCGACCCCGGCGCCCTGCGCGCCCAGCAACTGCTGGACCGCACCGACCGCCTCATCGGCCTGATCCTGCTCGGCAATAACTTCGTCAACATCCTGGCCTCCTCCATCGCCACCCTGATCGCCCTGCGCCTCATGGGCGAGGCCGGCATCGCCATTGCCACTGGCATCCTCACCTTCGTCATCCTGATCTTCGCCGAAGTCGCGCCCAAGACACTGGCCGCCCTGCATCCGGAGCGGGTGGCCTTTCCCGCCTCCCTGGTGCTCAAACCGTTGTTGACCCTCAGTTATCCTCTGGTCTGGCTGGTCAACATCATCGCCAACACCCTGCTCAGATTATTGGGGGTGCCACCGCAAACCGACGCCATGCAGCACCTGAGCAGCGAAGAACTGCGCACCGTGGTCAACGAAGCCGGCGCCCTGATCCAGCGCCAGCACCAGGAGATGCTAATCAGCATTCTCGATCTGGAAAAGGTCACCGTGGAGGATGTGATGGTGCCGCGCAGCGAAATCGTCGGCATCGACATCAACGATGACGACCAGACCATTCTCAAGCAACTGATCCACACCCAGCACACCCGCCTGCCCCTATTCCGCGACAATGTGGAAAACGTGGTCGGTTTCGTCCATGCCCGCAACGCCCTGCACATACTGGCCGAAGGCGATTTCACCAGGGACAAACTACTGGCCATTTGTCGCGAGCCCTACTTCATTCCGGAGGGGACGTCGCTCAATACCCAACTGCTCAGTTTTCAGCGTGAAAAGCGCCGCATCGGCTTTGTCGTCGACGAATACGGTGATATCGAAGGGCTGGTGACATTGGAGAGCATACTGGAGGAGATCGTCGGCGAATTCACCACCGATATGGCCGCCGCCATCAAGTTCGTTCATCCACAGGAAGACGGCAGTTTCCTGGTCGACGGCGGTGCCTACGTGCGTGAACTCAACCGCACCATGAAATGGGAACTGCCCACCGAAGGGCCCAAGACACTGAACGGCCTGATCACCGAATATCTGGAATCGATTCCCGAGGCCGGCACCAGCGTGCTGATCGCCGGCTATCCCATCGACATCGTCCAGACCAGCAACAATGCCATCAAGACGGTGAGGATACACCCGGAGGCAAGGCGACAACCGCCTGCCGAATCCTCGGAGAGCTGAGGCGGGAAGGATCTTGCGGGCGGCTACTCGGCTATCTGGAACTGATTGCGGCCGTTTTTCTTGGCCCGGTAGAGGGCCTCGTCGGCCTTTTCGATCAGCTGTTCCGGTGAACCATCCACCGAGGGCACCATGCTCGCCACACCCAAGCTGATGGTGACATGGTCGGCGCTGGAGGAATGGGCATGCGGCAACTTCAACTTCATGGAGGCCACCCCTTCACACAGGGCTGCGGCGATGCGCCCAGCCCCGTCCACGTCCGTGCCGGGCATGACCACGGCAAACTCCTCGCCGCCGTAACGGGCCACCAGGTCACTCGGTCGCCTGACCGTACCGGTCAGCTTTTGCGCCACCTGGCGCAGACAGTCGTCACCGCCCTGGTGGCCATAATTGTCGTTATAGTTCTTGAAATGATCGATATCGATCAGGATCAGGGAGAGCGGCGTATTGTCACGTACGGCGCGCCCCCACTCCTTGCTGACAAACTCATCGAAGATGCGGCGATTGGCGAGCCTGGTGAGACAGTCCTGCGATGACAGGCGCTCCAGTTCGGCATTCTTCTCTTCGAGCTCTTTTTTCAGCACCTCCAGCGTGCGATAGGCCTCGTCGCGCTGCTGTTGCGCCAGAAAACTGCGCGAGTGGGCGAAAATGCGGGCAACCACCTCGATTTTGTCGGGAAACTTGACCAGATAGTCGCTTGCCCCGAGGGCAAAGGCCTCGCTCTTGATCTTGGGGTCTTCCTTGGTCGAAAGCATAATCACCGGAACGCCCTTGGTTTCGGGATTGGAACGGTAGAACTTCAGCAGCATCAGGCCGTCGATATCCGGCATGACCAGGTCCTGCAGGATCACCGTTGGCTTGAACTGCACCGCTTCGTTAATGGCATTGGCGGGATCGCTGACATAGTGATAGTCGATCTCGGCCTCGTCGGCCAGCATGCGCCGTAACGCCTCGGCCACGATATTTTGATCGTCCACCAGCATGACATGGATACGCGCCGCCGTCATCGGGGCACTCACATCCGCTGCCTGCTGATCATCTTGGCCACTCACATCCATTATCTCTCTTGCCTGTTTTTCTTTGTTGCGAAATATTCGATCAACGCAGGAGCAATATCGTCCAACGGCAGAATTTTTTCAGCCGCACCAAGCTGGGCGGCCGCCTTCGGCATGCCGTAGACCGCGCAACTCGCTTCATCCTGTGCCACTGTAAGCATGCCCTTGTTGTGCAGCATCAACAAACCTTCGGCGCCGTCACGCCCCATGCCGGTCAATAACACCGCCACCACATTGCCGGGCCAATTTTCCGCAACACTGGCATAAAACACATCCACCGAGGGTCTATAGGCTATATCGACAGGATCAGGGATATAATCAAGTCTACCGTTTGAATTCACTATCAGGTGATTATTGCTGCCGGCGATCAATACTCTGCCGGGCTCCAGGCTGTCGCCTTTTTCCGCCAGACGCACCTCCAGTGCGCATTGCCGGTCAAGCCACAGTGCCAGCTCAGCGGTGAACTTCTCATCCACATGCTGAATAATCACGATCGGTGCGGCAAAATCGGCAGGCAGAGCCTGTAACAATATGGCCAAAGCCATCGGCCCGCCCGAAGACGAACCGATGGCGACAAGGTTTTTATGGGACGCGATCGCCCTGGACGCCGCTGACCGGAAGACAAACCCCGATGTATCGCCTTTGCGCTGGCGGATAAGCTTGGCGATGGTCGCCACCTTGCGCAGCAGTTCATCCTTGCCCGCCGCATCGCCCGCCATGCCCAGCACCGGTGTATTGACTGCGTCCAGGGCGCCATAACCCATGGCCCGAAACACTTTGGGGGCATTCCCGGCGACGGTGGAGGTGACCACCAGGATGGCGCAGGGGGTTTCCGCCATGATCTTGCGCGTCGCTTCGACGCCGTCGATGACAGGCATGATCAAGTCCATCAGGATGAGATCGGGCACATCGGCGCTGCAGCGCCAGATCGCCTCGGCGCCGTCGTTGGCGATCCAGGCGATCTCGTATTCGGGCGCCGAGGTGATGACACGCCTCAGACTCTCCACCGCCATCATAGAGTCGTTAACAATCGCAATCCTCATACTTTGGCCTCACCGATCAAATCGATCACAGCCTGCAGTAGGGTCTCGTCATGGAAACTACCCTTGGTCAAATAATAGTCCACGCCGGCTTCCAGCCCTCTCAACTTATCCTCCTCTCGATCTTTATAAGACACCATCAGTACAGGCAGGGAACGCAACCCCGCATCCTGCCTGATGGTTTTGACCAGGGCTATACCGTTCATGCGCGGCATGTCCACATCGGTCACCAGCATATCGAAACGCCGGCTGCGCAACATGTTCAAACCGTCTACACCGTCCACCGCCGTCTCTACCTGATAACCGGCTTTTTCGAGCAGTTTGCGCTCCACCTCACGCACGGTAATGGAGTCATCCACCACCAGCACATTCTTGTGGAGGGCCGCCCCCTCTTCAACGACCGAACTGACCTTGCCTAGACGTGCCACTTTCAATACTTTCTCGATGGAACGAATCAGATCGTCCACATCAACAATCAACAAAGGCGAACCATCCTCCATCAAAGCAGCGGAACTGATGTCCTGCACCTTGCCCAGCGCCTCGGGTATCACCTGCACCACCAGTTCACGTTCTCCCAGAAACCGGTCGACCACCATGCCGTAATAGTGATTACGTTCGTTGAGCACCACCACCGACAACATCCCCGTGCGCTCCGTGCCGGATTCCTTCTCGAGGATCTGGCTGGCGCTGACCAGCCCCACATTCTTGCCGTCAAGCACGACAAATTGATTACCTTCGGCTTCGTTGACATCGGATGGCTTGACGCAGGCAATCAGGTCGATACGCGCCAGAGGAAAGGCATAGGGCTCGCCGGCGATCTCCACCAGCAGGGCCGGGATCACCGACAGGGTCAATGGCAGCTGCATGTGAAAGAGGGTACCCTTGCCAGGCTTGGAGACAACCCTGACATTGCCGCGCATCTCCTGCACGGCATCATGCACTACATCCAGTCCCACGCCACGGCCGGAGATCTCGCTCACCTTTTCCCGGGTACTGAAACCGGGTAGAAACAGGAAGTCGGTCAGCTCCGCTTCATTGAGAGCCTCAGCCATAGATTTATCGATCAATCCCTTTTCGATGACCTTGTCACGCAGCTTACCCAGGTCGATCCCGCCACCGTCATCTTCAACCACGATGGAGAGCATACCGGCATTATGATGGGCACCCAGACGGATAGTCCCCTTGGCCGGCTTGCCGGCGGCGGCGCGCTCTTGCGGCGGCTCAAGACCGTGGTCGATGGCGTTACGAATAATATGGTTCAGCGGCACCTCGATCTTGTCGAGGATATCCCGATCCACCAGGGTGGTTTCGCCTTCGATGACCAGCTGGACGTCTTTCTTCAGATTGCGGGAGAGATCACGCACCATGCGCGGGAAACCGTGCACGCCATCGATGAAGGGGCGCATGCGGCTGCCCACCATTTCGCGATGCAAACGGGAGGACAGGTTGCTCAGACGCCGGTCATAGGATTCCAGCTCGGTGAGGCGGTCGGACATGATTTCACGGCAGTGCGAGGCCCGGCGCTGGACATCGCGTAACAGGCCGCGCATGTCATCGCTAAGCTGGCAACGCTCCATGCGTTCGCGCAGGGTGTCGATCAGACAGACCAGGTCGGTCTGCTGGCGCTTGAGACGGCGCAGAGATTCCGCGTAGGGATAGAGCCAGCGCAACTCCACCAGCGATTCCCCGGCCAGCCCCATCAGGCGGTTGACCAGCTCGGCGCTCACCCTCAGGACACGATCCTTCTGCGGCGCGACATTCTTTTTTACTTCCTGCTTGGCTGAGGTGGGGTGCGCCAGCTTGACGGCGGCATCCTCTGCCTCCGCCTCTACCGGCCCCGGCGCCTCGTCCCTTACCGCCGCCGGTGCGGACTGGCGCTGCACCTCGGCAGTGCCGGACAGTTCACCTTTGAGTATGGTGTCGATGTCGTGGAGCAGGCCCAGATATTCCTGTTTATGGGTATTGTACCAATCAGCCAGTTCACCCTCGTACATGGCGATGGCAAGAATGGTATCCACGCCCTTGAGCAGCACATCGATCTGGTCGGTGCCGAGCATGATCTCACCGTTCTGTGCCGCAACGAAATCGTCCTCCATGGCATGGGCCAGCTTGATCACCAGGTCGATGCCCACCAGCCGCGCCGCCCCCTTCACCGAATGTGCGGCGCGCATCAGCGGCTCCAGGCGCTGCGGCGAAGTCGGGGCCTGTTCCAGCGCCAGCAAGCCCCTATTCAGTACCGCGCCGTGCTGCTCACACTCGACACGAAACAGGTCAAGCATGGACGGGTCCTGCATGGTGAGGGAGATATCCGGTTCCTCCAGGACAAGCGGCGCAGCGGCTGTCTGACCGGCGGGCTCCGGGACAGACGCCGGCGCTTCCGCCTTCCGCCCGCATGTGATCGCCGTCAGCGATTGGACCAGGGCGGCGATGTCCCGCCTGCGGCCGGCATACCACTGCTCCAGGTCGTCCTCACAGGCGGCGACCTCCTGGATCACATCCAGACCCTTGAACATGACGTCGATGTCAACAGCCGAGAGTCGTAGATCGTTGTGCTGCGCCGCGACAAAACCGTCTTCCATGGCATGGGCGATCTCCACCAGCGGCTCGATGCCCACCAGGCGCGCCGCGCCCTTGATGGAGTGGGCCGCGCGCATGAGCTGGTCCAGGCATTTAGCCGAGGCCGGGTTTCGTTCCAGCTCCAGCAGCCCCTCAGCGATGACCTTGCCGCGCTGGTCACACTCCACCCGGAACAGTTCCAGCATGGAGGCGTCTCGGCTCAGGCTGAGCGCGGTCTCGGCCGGCACTTCCTCTTTTGAGACGTCGGTCTGCGCCGCCGCTTCGGGATCGGCACCGCGGCCAACCGCCTCCAGGGCGGAAATCAGGCCATCGAATTCCTCGCGGTTGGCATCCGCCCAGACATCGAGCATATCCTCGCCGGCTGCGATGCGGCGAATGGCATCCACGGCCTTGAGCAGCACATCGATGGCATCGCTATCCAACCGCAGGCGAGCGTCCTGTGCCGCCACCAGACAATCCTCCATAGCATGGCCCAGTGTCTGTACCGACTCCACCCCCAGCAGGCACGCCGCCCCCTTGACCGAATGGGAGGCACGCATAGCCGTCTCCAGATGCTCGGCGGCGGTCGGGCTGTCATCGAGCGCAAGCAGGCTGTCGTTAAGCAGCCCGGTCTGCTGCTCAACTTCCAGCTTGAATAGCTCCAGCATGGTGGTATCCGACATTCGCGCGACTCCCGCCTACAAAATCCCGCGTTCCAACGCAGGGAACAACGACGCCTGATCGATCACGCCGACATGGTGGTTTTCCCAGATCAGCATGCCCTTGAGATAGTTCACTGAACAATTCATGGCCGTCACAGGCACCTCGCGCATTTCGCCAAGGTCAAAACGATATACGCCGCGCATCTCACTGACGGGAAATACGAACTTCACACCGTGATATGAAGCTACCACCATGCGTTCATACACCCCCTTGACGATGTTGGCGCCGGTGATTTCACCACGGGTGATGTTCAGCAGACGACCGATGGAGACACACAACTGCAGCTCGCCACGCACATTGACAAGCCCCTTCAGGATCGTGCTCTTGCGATGCGGCACGCTATGGACATTGCGTATCGACATCACTTCGTCCAGGATGCGCGTTTCCAGCCCCAGCCATTCATCACCGATCCGGAACAGGATGATCGAACCGGCCTGAGTGTTTTTGTCCTTCTGCTGGCCCGAACAAAACTCGGTCCACTGCTCCAGATAGCCCGGCGGGGCCTCACACTCGAGCAACTGCCGGCCGGCCGAAGAGAACACTTCACAATTGAGGCAATGACCGACCTGCTTGAGCTTCGGGCACTCCCTGTTGCCTTTGGCCCAGACGCCGATCCGGTTCCAGCAATCATCGATCGTTTTTTCCTGCTCCGCCATAGCTTCTTCAGCGCCCCACCTAAATCGCGTCGGACTCGCCGCTGTCGCGCAGACGGTCGGCGCGGGCGCGGAAATTTTCCGCCGCGCGCAGCTCACCTAGCTCCTCGGCCAATACCGAGAGATGGATCAGCGACTGGTAGTGCTTGGGGTCGAGATAGACGGCCTTCTTGAAGGTCTCCATCGCCTCGGCATCGGCATCGAAGCCCAGCAACACCAAGCCCTTGAGATAGTAGCCCTGGGCCGAACCGGGCACCGCCGCGATCAATTTGTCACATTCCGTCAGGGCCTGCTTGAGCCGTCCTTCGTCGGCGAGCCGCTGAACGAACTCGACCCAGCTTTGGATATCGGCAAGCGGCTCGTCCGGACTTTGCGCCTGCTTGCGGGGGGATGAGACGACCGCACCGGCGACGGTGTTGGTTGCCTTGGAAGATTTGGATGGTTTGCGATTGCGACGGTTTCGTGACGCCGGCAGCCGCTGATCCGCGGCCGCGGAGAGAGGCGCGTTCCGCATGGCAGGTACCGATTCTGGACCATCGCTTTTCAAATAGGCAAACGCTCCCGGCAGATTGAGCGTCTCGAACAGGCCCGCCGGCATACGGCCGGTCTCCGCATGCCCCAACACCAGCAGCGCCCGACCACTCATAAGGCTGTGCAGCGTCTTGAGCACTCTGCATTTCATGTCGTAATCGAAATAGATCAAAAGATTGCGGCAGAACGCCACGTCATAGACCCCTGCGCCGGCCATAAAGTCCGGGCTCACCACATTGCCCTTGCCGAATTTCACCGTTGCCTTGATCTCGGGCATGAGATAATAGTTCTCGCCCTGCCTATCGAAGTACTTGTCGCGAAAACCGAGATTTTTGCCGCGGAACGAGTTCCTGCAGTATATACCCGCGCGAGCCTTCTCCAGCACGCGGGTACTGATGTCGATCGCATCGATACTGAAATCATCTTTCCCAAAGCCGGCGTCACATAGCGCCATGGCGATGGAATAGGGTTCCTCACCAGTGGAGCAGGGCATACTGAGTATCTTGATGCGCCGCCTGCCGCGACTGATTCTGAGCTTTTTGGCAAAATCCACCAACACTTTGAAAGGTTCATCATCACGGAAGAACCAGGTTTCCGGTACCGTAATTTCATTGATAAGATTCTGTTTCTCTTGCGCGGATGTCTTGATCAGCTGGCAATAGTCATCGACCTCGTCAATACCGACAGCTTTCATACGCCGCGTCACCACTCGCTCAATGCTTTCTACGCCCACCGACGCCGGGGCCAGCCCCATGGCGGACTTGATCAGCTGATAAATAGTGTCAGATGACATCGCCTCCCCCTCCGTCACCGACAGCCGCACCCTCTTCACCACGCAACATCGTCTTGACTTCATTGGGCAACAGCTTGCTCGGCGCAACGACCTGAATCACCCCCGTCGGATGCATCGCCACCTTATCGACAAAGGTACTGGTTTCCGGTTGTATCCCGGTATCGGTGAAGATATCTTCCGGAACCTTAATGGTTTCGGTCACATTTTCCGCCAACAGGCCGACTAGTCTCGTTTCCGACTTGACCGGCCGAATCAGGATGATACGACTACTCATCAGACGCTTGACCGGCCTGTCGCAAAGCAGGATAGACAGATCCACAACCGGTACTATCCTGCCCCTGAGGTTCATCAGCCCGGCAATATAGGCGGGGGATTTGGGCAGCTTCTGCAACACTACGTAGGGCATGAGTTCAACGACGTCGGCCACATCCAGCCCGTAGCGTTCGCCGTTGATCTTGAACAGCAGCAGCATGGCGACTACCTCTACCTCGAATCTGGCGAGGAGACCTTAAATTTGGACACGCCCGTCTGCAGTATATGGGCCGCTTCGTTCAAATGATCGATGGATGAATGAGATTGCCTCAGCGACTCCACGGTCTGCTGCGCCGACTCGCTCAGTTGTTCGATCGCCTGCTTGATCTGTTCGGCGCCCTGCGACTGGAACTGCATCCCCTCATGCACGCTCTCGAAGCGCGGTGTCAGCGCCTGCACCTGATCGATGATTTCGGCCAGGCCCGAACCGATGTTGCTCACTTCATCCACGCTGCGGCGCACCTCTTCCGAAAAGCGCTCCACGCTCATCACGCCGGCAGTTACGGCGGCCTGCATCTCCTTGACCATCTGCTCGATATCCCAGGTCGCCACAGCGGTCTGGTCGGCCAGACGGCGAATCTCTGTGGCCACCACGGAGAAGCCCAGGCCGTATTCACCGGCCTTTTCGGCCTCGATGGCGGCGTTCAACGACAACAGATTGGTCTGGTCCGCCACTTTGGTGATGGTGGTCACCACGGTGTTGATATTGCTCGCCTTCTCATTGAGCACTTCGAGCTTGGCGGCGATGGAGGTGGAGGCCTCGACCACCTGATGCATGGTCGACTCCATCTTCTGCAGTCCGGCCTGGCCGCTGGTGGCGGCATTGGTGGTGTCTTCCGCCACCGCCGACACCTCGTCCATGGTGCTTACCAACTCCTTGGCGGTAGCCGAAATTTCCGTGGTGGTGGCCACAATCTGGTTGACGGTGGCAGCCTGCTCGGCCACGGTGGCCTCCTGCTCCTTGGCGGTGGCGGCGATCTGGGTGGCCGACGAGGTCACCTGAATACCTGAGCGCTGTACCTGCGCCACCAGCACATTGAGATTGTCGATCATGGACTGCACACCCCTGGCCAACTGACCGATGGCGTCATCGTCGTAAATTTCGAGCTTGCCCGTCAGGTCGCCGTTGGCCGCCGCTGTCACGGTCTCGAGAATCAGAGCCACCTTACGCCGCAGATCCTCGACCGCGGTGCGCCGCTCCTCGATCATTGTGTGAATATTGTCGATCATGACCTGCAGGCCGGCGGCCAGTTCACCGATGGCATCCTTGCCGTCAAAGGTCACCTTGCCCGACATATCGCCCCTGGCGGCCTTGTTGACCACGCCGAGTAGAATATCCACCTTGTGCCTGAGCTCCTGGGCCGCGGCATGCTCGCGCTCGGTGCTGGCATTGACCCTGTCCGCCATGTCATTGAAGGCCTTGCCCACCTTGCCGATTTCATCCTCTGACGAGATTTCGACACGGGCATCCGCATCGCCCGCCGCACGGCGGGTGACCACTGCCATCAGGCTGAACAGCGGGCGACTAACCCAGCCCCTGAGAAAATAGTTAACCAGTACCAGGCCGACCCCCAGGGCAATGAGGTTGATAATCGCCTCGATGACCATCTCTTTTTTGATATGCGCATCCATCTCGGCCAGCGAGTAACTGACCCGGATACCGCCGTTAACGGCACCATTAGGCACATTGTGGCACTGCAAACAGTTGACGCCGCGGGTATTGGTGGTGGCCTTGAAGGGTGTCAGTACGGTCAACACCCGTCCATTGGGAGTATCAGTGATCTCGACGACCTCTTCGCCGTTGAGAACACGCCGATCCCATTCATCCAGCGGTTGTTCATGGTCGAAACCCGGCCCGAATTGCTGTTTCACAGGCTCACCGCGAATCACACGGGCCTCCAGCACGTCGACGTGACGCCCCATCTTTTTGTACAGGATCTCACGGTTAGCCATGGTACCGGTCAACATCATGGTATTCAGTCCGTCAAAATAGAGGGTGGTCATGTCAGTGGCGCGTTCCTGGGCCACCTGCAGCGCATGCTCCCGATCATGGACGAAGACAACAACCGTTACCGTCACTATTACCAGAAGGAAAATCACCCCGACAACAAGATTGATTTTGGTGGGAATCGACATGCCCTTGAGGGCGGAGGACTTCCCATCGACGTTGGCGTTCATAGTGTCCTTTCAGTCAATTTCTGTAATATAAAAACCCTAAACAGCAGGACGGCCCCGGTTCGACCAACGCCGCGCTACATGGAGGGCTATGCGAACAGCGCGCGAGGTAGCGCAAGCCCTCGGTGGGGACCGGAGCAAATTGCGGCATCTTTCGCAGCAAAGCTGGGAAATTGCAGCAATTGCATATAAGCCCCGTCAATCACTTGAGAGCCGAGGCGTTAGCGAAGTGACGAGGACGGCCGGGGCATAAATGGCCATCGCTGAACGCAGTGGAATTGGGCTATGGATGGCTTAATTCTCTAACGCGTACAGCGATATGCTTGTGTAACGGCCTGTTCCGACCTGTATATGATCCAACCCTTTCAGCGGCATCAAATGTCGAAACTTTAACCGTAGGCGCGACCTAAGAAAAACGGCGAAGGCGAAACGCGGGCAACGCCAAGCCGTCACAAGAATCCGATGGGAATTGGTCTGCCCCGCAGCCCCAGGAGAAGCGCTACTCGCGCTCAGCCAAGCGCTACTGCCCGCAGTTGTACCCCGCTGGCCAGACAATGATCCAACCACTCCCCCAGGAACTCATTGACGCGTTGTTTTTCACGCACCTGGCACATCTCGGGATTGGGATATTCATATTTGGGTTTGAAGCGATAGTGGCGCTGATAGGAAAGCACCTCGGCAACGCCGGCGTCATGATAGACACGCACGGTCATACGCGGCATAGAGGCAGGCAGGATAGAGAGCGGCAGATGCTGAGCCAGCTTGATTACGGTGGTGTATTTGTGACGTTCCAGCACATCCACATGCAAGCCATCGCCATGCCCGGTGGTTTGACAACGTTCTTCGTCACCGCCCAGTCCAGGCAATAACATCATCAAACGCCGGAAATTGTCCTCGTAAATCTTCATACCCGCCGCTTCTGATAATTCCAAGATCCCATTAACAAAATCATCGGCTGCGGCATGATTTAAGTTTAATAGTTCAGACCACAAAAAACCTGTGACAGCCTCAGCCTGACAAGGTATAACCTTAGCCCAATGTCGACCCGGTCAGCAAAACAAATCACCCATCCGCCGCCCGCGAGCCGCCGCGAACGCCTTGCCTGGTGCATGTACGACTTCGCCAACTCCGGTTATACCACAGTGGTGCTTACCGCTGTCTTCAACGCCTATTTCGTCGGCGTGGTCGCCGGCGATCAGGACAGCGGCAACGCCACCCTGCTGTGGACCATCGCCATGGCCGTCGCCAACGGCCTGGTATTACTCTGCGCCCCGGTGCTCGGCGCCATTGCCGATTACTCCGCCGCCAAGAAGCGCTTTCTCATCGCCAGTACCCTGGGCTGCATCCTGTTTACCGCCTTGCTGAGCCTGATCGGTCCAGGTGACATTATACCCGGGATGGTGCTGGTGATCCTGGCCACCGTGATGTTCGCCGCCGGGGAAAACTTCATCGCCGCCTTCCTACCCGAGATCGCCCCACCACAACAGATGGGCCGCCTGTCGGGCTACGGCTGGACCATCGGCTACCTGGGCGGTCTGTTGACCCTGGGAATCTGTATCGCCTATATCCAGTGGGCCGAGGCACAGGGACAATCGCCGCAGCAGTACGTCCCGGCCACCAACCTGATCGTCGCCGGCGTCTTTCTCCTGGCCGCCCTGCCGACCCTGCTCTGGCTCCGTGAACGGGCCGTGGCGGCCAAACCACAAACACTCCCGGGCTATATCAGAATCGGTTTCGAGCGCCTCCACCACACTCTGAAACACGCCGCCCAACACCGCGACCTGTTTCGCTTTCTGCTCACCTTGACCGTCTACGGCGCCGGCATCAACACGGTAGTCGTGCTGGCGGCCGTCTATGCCCAGCAGGTGATGCAATTCAATACCCGCGACACGCTGCTGCTGATCATGGTGGTGAATGTCACCGCTGCCGCGGGCGCCTTTATCTTCGGCCACCTGCAAGACCGCATCGGCTCGAAAACCACCCTGATACTGACACTGATCATCTGGATCATGGCCATCGGCATCGCCTACGGCTCAACCAGCAGCCCCACCTTCTGGCTGGCCGCCAATCTCATCGGTCTCTCCCTGGGCGCCAGCCAGTCGGCCGGGCGCGCCCTGGTGGGGCTGTTCTCGCCGCCCCGGCGCAGCGGTGAATTCTTCGGTTTGTGGGGACTGGCGATGCGGCTGGCGGCCATCATCGGACCGTTGAGCTACGGCGGTACCATCTATCTGCTACAGGGCGATCATCGCCTCGCCATCCTCTCCACCCTGCTGTTTTTTATCGCCGGCCTGTTGCTGCTGTTGACTGTCAATGAAAAGCGCGGCAAGGAGGCTGCGCTGGCGGCCCGGTGGAACGGCTAGCGCCAGGCGGCCCGCATCCTGCCCTTATTCAACGCCAGCCACTGCAAGGCCATGATCACCGCCGCTGAATTGAGCCGGCCCGACGCAATCCAGCCCATGGCTTCATCAAAACCAACGGGAATGACGCGGATATCCTCGTGTTCATGATCCAGGCCGTGAATTCCACCCGCCCGTGAGGCATCCACCCGGCCGCAGAACAGCTCGATGGTCTCGCTGCAGGCGCCGGGGCTGGGATAGTAACGGCAAATATGCTGCAGCTGCGCCACTTCGCAGCCGGACTCCTCCAGCGCCTCGCGCCGCGCCACCGCTGCCGCGGTCTCGTCCTTGTCAATCATGCCGGCCACGATCTCGGTCAACCAGGGCCCGTCGGCATCGTCCAGGGCGCCGATACGAAACTGTTCGATCAGCACCACCTTGTCCAGTACCGGATCATAAGGTAGCATCGCCACTGCATGGCCGCGCCGGAACAGCTCCCGGCTCATCTCGGCGCTCATGCCACCGGCAAACAGGGCATGACGCAGGCGACATCTTTCAATACGAAAAAAGCCTTGAAAACAGACCGATTTACTTACAACCTCAACCTCACCATACTTCATATTGTTTCCTTTTGCCCCGCATACACGGCATTCTCTTGAATTCACAAATAACATATCAAAATCGCGCCCAAGAAAAATGCCATCACTGTCGCTAACTAATACAGTAATTGTAGCCAGCGATCGCGGACGGCGCTGGGTTCCAACCGGGTAACGCATATAACAATCACAAACAGCCAGGGATTTCTCTATGCATGAGCATGACAACGATGACTGGATCGAAGCGGAAGAGATCATTCGTGACGAGAATGACAACATCTCATCCAGCCTGACCATCAGCAATCAGACTTTGCCGCAGACGCTCTACATTCTGCCGCTGTCGGAGCGCCCCTTTTTTCCAGCCCAGACCCTGCCCATCCTGATGGCGGAAAGCCCATGGCTGGACACCCTCAAGAAAATCGGTGAAACCCAGTCTCAGGTCGGCGGTGTGCTGCTGGTGCGGCGCGAGGAGGAAGAGGACGCCACCACCGAGGATTTCTACCAGACCGGCAGTGTGATCCGGCTGCACCACCCGATTCGTTCGGACGGCAAGCTGCAGTTTATCGCCGAGGGCGTCAGACGCTTTCGCGTGGTGAAATGGCTTTCCGACACTCCCCCTTATCTGGCCCAGGTGGAATATCCGCATGAGTCGGAATCCAGAAACACGGAACAGACCAAGGCCTATGCCATGGCCATCATCAACACGCTGAAGGAACTGGTGCCGCTCAACCCGCTCTACAGCGAGGAACTGAAATATTTCCTCGACCGCTACGGCCCCAACGAGCCGTCGCCGCTGACCGATTTCGCCGCCGCCCTGACCACGGCCGAGAAGGAAGAACTGCAGGACATCCTGGAGATCACCAACATCCACCGCCGCATGCAGAAGGTGCTGATCCTGATCAAGAAGGAGCTGGATGTGGCCAAGCTGCAGGCCCAGATCCGCCAATCGGTGGAAAAGCGCATCAGCGAGCATCAGCGCAAGTTCTTCCTGCGCGAGCAGCTGAAGGTGATCCAGCACGAACTGGGCATCGCCAAGGACGACCGCGAGGCCGACATTGACAAGTTCACCCAGCGCCTGGACAAACTGCTGGTGCCCGACGAGGCGATGGAAACCATCGAAGAGGAGATGGAGAAACTGGGCATCCTCGATGCCGGTTCGCCCGAATACGCCGTCACGCGCAACTATCTGGACTGGATCACCCTGCTCCCCTGGGGGCGTTATTCAGAGGATAAGTTCGACTTGAAGCAGGCGCGCATCATTCTCGACCAAGACCACGACTGCCTGAAAGATGTCAAGGAACGCATCATCGAGTTCCTTGCCGTGGGCTCGCTCAAGGGCGAAATCGCCGGCTCCATCATCCTGCTGGTGGGGCCGCCCGGCGTGGGCAAGACCTCGGTGGGCAAATCCATTGCCCGCGCCCTGGGACGCAAGTTCTATCGCTTTTCCGTCGGCGGCATGCGCGACGAAGCCGAAATCAAGGGCCACCGCCGCACCTACATCGGCGCCATGCCCGGCAAGGTGGTGCAGGCGCTCAAGACGGTGGGCAGCGCCAACCCGGTGCTCATGCTCGACGAGATCGACAAGATGGGCAGCTCCTTCCGCGGTGATCCCGCCTCGGCCATGCTGGAAGTGCTGGATCCGGAGCAGAACGTAGACTTCCTCGACCACTACCTGGATGTACGCTTCGACCTTTCCAAGGTGCTGTTCATCTGCACCGCCAACACGCTGGATACCATTCCCGGACCGCTGCTGGACCGCATGGAGATCATCCGCCTGGCCGGCTACATCACCGATGAAAAGGTCGACATCGCCAAACACCACCTGTGGCCGCGGCAACTGGACAAGGCCAACCTGAAAAAGAGTCAGCTTAAAATCACCGATTCGGCCCTGCGTCACGTCATCGAAGGGTATGCCCGCGAAGCCGGCGTGCGCAACCTGGAGAAACAGCTGGGCCGTATGGTGCGCAAGGCGGCAGTGGAATTCGTCAACAAACCCAGGAGTAAGAAACAAAAAAACATCACCCTCAAGGATGTGTAAACCTACCTGGGCCAGCCCTTTTTCCGCAAGGAGAAACTCCCCAGCGGGGTCGGCATCGTCAACGGTCTGGCCTGGACCTCGCTGGGCGGCGCCACGCTCACCATAGAGGCCTCGGTGGTGCATCACAATACCCGCGGCTTCAAACTGACCGGCAAGCTGGGCGAGGTGATGAAGGAGTCGGCCGAGATCGCCTACAGCTACATCGTCTCCAATATCAAGCAGTTCCATGGCGATCCCGAATTCTTCGACAAGGCCTTTCTGCATCTGCATGTGCCGGAAGGCGCCACCCCCAAGGACGGCCCCAGCGCCGGCGTCACCATGGCCACCGCCTTACTGTCGCTGGCGCGCAAGCGCAAGGTCAGCCGGCCGCTGGCCATGACCGGCGAACTCACCCTCACCGGCCAGGTGCTGGCCGTCGGCGGCATCCGCGAAAAGATTATCGCCGCACGACGCAAGCGCATCATGGAGGTGATCCTACCCGAGGCCAATCGTAAGGATTTCGAAGAGCTGCCGGATCACATTCGGGAAGGTATGACGGTTCACTTTGCGCGGCATTACAAGGATGTGGAGGGGGTGGTATTTGTGACCAGTCATTAGGCTTGGTAACGAGCAGGCGTGTCAGGCAACTCATGAACTCCCTAGCAAGTTCCAGCCCATGAGCAAACTCAGACAACCGATAGCCTTTATCTTCATCCTTGTCGTCGGCGCCACCTTTGTATGGCTCATCAATGGTTCTTCCAACCAGGCCAAGCAAAGCGACTGGGTGAAAGGCTGGCTGGAAGTCACAGCATTTCAACTACCGCGCCGCGCCCCGGCAGCAGCCACCTATAATGGTTATCTTTATGTGGTCGGCGGCATCGACGGTGACGGCCGTTATGTCCGCCCCGTGGAATACGCCCCCATTCTTTCAAACGGC
>JASBUE010000227.1 GCA_030148045.1 Candidatus Tenderia sp. | reverse complement strand
GGAAAACATCCTCTTCGGCGAGGTGCCGGCTGTCGGTCAGCTTTTGGCGGTGCTCCAGGCGCTTCAGGAAGGAATCAATGCATAACGAGTGATTCGATCATGAAGGCCTGTCTGTGGGGGGGTAGCGTTGAGTTATCCGAGTGGGGTTTTCTGCCAGTCACAAGGGCGGTGGATGGCAGGGATGACTCTGGTAGAGCCTTCAGCATGACGTTCCAGCGCCCGTTTCATTTCAATGTCGTAGCAGTAGTCAGAATGCAGGAAGTCTGAACTCACGAGTAGCAGCACGATGTCCGCCGACTCTAGTTGGGTACTGATCTCTCGGTCGAATTCGTCACCGGGGCCAATCCGGCGGTCTTGCCAAATATCAATCACACCATCCCGTCGAAGAGCTGCAAGGTGCTTTTCCAGCTCTTTCCGCAGATCTTCATCTTGATGTGAGTATGAAAGAAATAGTCTAATCATTTCATTTTATTATCGCCCATCAATATGGTCATTTCACAGTGCTCTTGCGCTGAGTTTCTCGCCGCAGTCAGTGTAGATCACCAGGACCATCGGTAAGTACCGCCTACATAACGCCACGTAGGCGCGTATACAGTGAAAATGCGTTATTTCCTAGCATAATTGGGTTGATTGCATTAGTCTATTTACGATTTTATCCCGTTTTATTGGACAGAGTGCCACGGTGGTAGCTTTGATGGACGTACCTGTCGAAATCGCTTTTTATTGGAAATCAGTTGGAGCCAGAGGGCGAACGAATGATTGAAGACCGCTGGTTGTCGGTAGAGGAAATCGCGGCTTACCTCGGGGTCAAGCGCGACACCGTCTACAAGTGGATCGAGCGCAAGGCGATGCCAGCCCACAAAGTGGGCCGCTTATGGAAATTTAGGAAAGAAGAAGTCGACTAATGGGTCAGGCGCGGCGGCGCGAACGAGGGTTAATGCATGTGTTCAGGATGACAGCAGAGGAAGATGTGATGGATCGAATGGCTGAAGAGCAGGATGCGGCTCGGTTTGTGGCCGCAATGTCCACGATGGCCATCAGCTTTGCGGGGGCAGCGCTGCGCGATCTTGTCCGTCCGCCGTTTCGGATCGTGTACTGGCGTAACCCCAGGCAGGTGAGGATCGTCCGCATTTGGAAATGGGAGGAGTATACGGATAGTGGCAACGACATCAGATAACCAGAACGTTTCCATTTCAGCATCCACACGACCCTGGCATGCCCAGACACAGGAGACGATATTCAGCGAACTCGACGCTGGCGCCACCGGTCTCGACACGGCCGAAGCCGCGCGGCGCATGGAACGGTACGGCCCGAACCGCCTGCCGGAAGCGCCGCCCCGCGGTCCGCTCATGCGCCTGTTGGCGCAATTCAACAACCTACTAATATATGTGTTGCTCGGTGCCGCGCTGATTGCCGGGGCAATGGGACATTGGGTGGACACCATCGTCATCCTTGGCGTGGTGCTGGTCAATGCGGTGATCGGGTTTGTGCAGGAGGGCAAGGCGGAGGACGCCCTGCGCGCCATTCGCAACATGCTCTCCTCGCAGGCGATGGTGTTGCGCAACGGGCGTCACGTCACACTGCCGGCTGAAGAATTGGTGCCCGGCGATATCGTGCTGCTGCAATCCGGTGACAAGGTCCCGGCGGACCTGCGCCTGTTTCGCGCCAAGGGTCTGCAGATCCAGGAAGCGGTGCTCACCGGGGAATCGGTGGCGGTGGAAAAGGGTACCGAGGAGGTCAACGATGACGCGGCATTGGGGGACCGACTGTGTATGGCCTATTCCGGTACTCTGGTCACTCATGGACAGGCCAATGGCATCGTCGTCGCCACCGGCGCAGCCAGCGAGATCGGGCGTATCAGCGGTTTGGTCGCCCGGGTGCAGACACTGACCACACCGCTGCTGCGGCAGATGGCGGTGTTCTCGCGCTGGCTCACCGGCGCGGTTCTGGTGCTGGCGCTGGCGATGTTTGCGTTCGGCGTGCTCGTGCGCGGCTTCAGCGCCGCAGAGATGTTCATGACGGTGGTGGGACTGGCGGTGGCGGCCATCCCCGAGGGACTGCCGGCAATCCTCACCGTTACGCTGGCCATCGGTGTGACGCGCCTGGCCGGACGCAATGCCATCATCCGCCGTCTGCCCGTGGTCGAAACGCTGGGCTCGGTGAGCGTGATCTGTTCCGACAAGACCGGCACCCTGACCCGTAACGAAATGACCGTGCAGAGTATCGCCACGGTGGATGGCCTCTACACTGTAGAGGGCACCGGTTACATCCCGCGCGGAGGCTTCCTGCTCGAGGACCAACCGATCGAGGCTGATCAGGCGCCGCTGCTGATGCAGGCGATCCGCGCCGGCCTGCTGTGCAATGACGCCACGCTGGAACAAAAGGCGGATGACTGGCGCGTGCATGGCGACCCGATGGAAGGCGCCCTGGTGGTGGCGGCGGTCAAGGCCGGACTGGAGCCGGAAGAGGAACGGCGGCAATACCCGCGCACTGACCTGATCCCGTTTGAATCCGAGCACAAGTTCATGGCCACGCTGCATCATGCCCACGACGGAAGCGCCATCATCTATCTCAAGGGTGCCTCTGAACAGATACTGGCGCGTTGCGCCAAGGTGCAAGGCCCAGCGGGAGAGGAGTGGTCGATGGAGGTCGAACGCTGGCGGCAACGGGTGGAGGACCTGGCAAGCCAGGGCCAACGCGTGCTGGCGGTGGCCTGTAAGCCCGCACACGCTCACCAACAGGCGCTGGATTTCAACGATGTGGAAGAGGGCCTGGTGCTGCTCGGTCTGTTCGGCCTCATCGATCCGCCGCGTGCGGAGGCGATAGAGGCGGTGGCCGAGTGCCGGACGGCGGGCATCCGCGTGAAGATGATCACGGGCGACCATGCCGGCACGGCGCGCGCCATTGCGGCACAGCTTAATCTGGAAAACAGCGCAGAGTCGATTACCGGTTACGATCTCGACCGGATGGACGACGCCGCGCTGGGCGCGCGGGCGCGCGAAGTGGACGTATACGCGCGCGTCAGCCCGGAGCACAAGCTGCGGCTGGTCACGCTGTTGCAGGCGCAGGGCGCCATCGTCGCCATGACGGGTGACGGTGTCAACGACGCCCCCGCCCTGAAGCGCGCGGACGTCGGCATCGCCATGGGCCACAAAGGCACCGAGGCGGCCAAGGAGGCCTCGGAGATGGTGATCGCTGACGACAACTTTGCTTCCATCGTGCATGCCGTCGAGCAGGGCCGTACCGTCTACGACAATCTCAAAAAGGCTATCGTGTTTCTCCTTCCGATCAACGGCGGCGAGGCATTGAGCATCATGATCGCGGTGCTGTTCGGATTTACCCTGCCGATCACCCCGGTGCAGATTCTTTGGGTCAACATGGTGAGTTCGGTGGCGTTGGCCATGGCGCTGGCATTCGAGGCTACCGAACCGGAGACCATGCGCCGACCGCCGCGACCGGCAAAAGAAGCTATGTTGTCGGGCTTTCTGCTCTGGCGCATTGCCCTGGTGTCGGCCCTGATGGCCGCCGGCGTGTTCGGCATCTTCGGCTGGGCCAGCATGCACGGTTCCACGCTGGAAGAGTCCCGCACCTACGCGGTCAATACCCTGGTGGCTATGGAGGTGTTTTACCTGTTCAGCGTGCGCTATTTGCGTGCGCCATCGTTCAAGCTGGATCAACTGTTCAGCTCGCGCGCGGCCCTGATCGCCGTGGCGGTGGTTGTAACACTCCAGTTGTTCTTCACCTATGTGCCGTTCATGGAGCGTTTCTTCGATACCCGACCGGTGGATTTCGTGCACGGCGTGGAAATCATTGCGCTGGGCATGGCGCTTTTTATGATTCTTGAACTGGAAAAACGTGCATTGCGCAAGTGGCGCAAGAAGCACGATGGCCGTCGCGGCAGTCCGGGGCGGAGCGAGGCCAAATCATGACGGTGTTCCCGGACGTATTCACCGAGATGGCGGTGCTGCTGCTGTTGGCGGCTGCTGTGGGGGCTCTGGGCGTATGCCTGCGCCAACCCTTGATCGTTGCCTTTATCGCTGTGGGCATACTCGTCGGCCCCTCGGTGCTCGGTTGGGTCAGCGCAAACGACCAGGTCGATCTGCTGGCGAAATTCGGTATTACCCTGTTGCTGTTCGTCGTCGGCTTGAAACTGGACCTGCACATAATCCGCACCATGGGGCCGGTCGCCCTGGCGACGGGACTGGGTCAGGTGATATTCACCAGCGTCGTCGGCTACCTGATCGGTTACGCCTTTGGCATGACGCCGGTCACGGCCCTGTACGTGGCGGTCGCGTTGACGTTCTCCAGCACCATCATCATCGTCAAACTGCTTTCCGACAAGCGTGAGGTGGATACACTGCACGGTCGTATCGCCCTGGGTTTCCTGATCGTGCAGGATCTGGTCGTCGTGTTGGTCATGATTGGCCTCAATGCCCTGGGTGCCACCGGTGATGTCTCGTGGACCCAGGCGGCATTCGCCGTACTGGTCAAGGGTGTGGGGTTTATTCTGTTGGTCGGGTTGGCTATGCGCTACCTGCTACCGCGGCTGCTCCACAATCTGTCACGCTCCCAGGAATTGCTGGTGTTGTTCGGCATTGCCTGGGGGCTGGCGCTGGCGGCGCTCGGTGTGATGCTCGGATTCAGTAAAGAGGTGGGCGCTTTTGTCGCCGGCGTGTCACTGGCCTCCACGCCTTACCGGGATGCACTCGGCGCGCGCCTCACGAGCGTGCGCGACTTTCTGTTGCTGTTCTTCTTTCTCGACCTGGGGGCGCAACTCGACCTCGGGCTGCTGGGTGCCCAACTGGTGGAGTCGCTGGCGTTCTCGCTGTTCGTCATGATCGGTAATCCCCTCATCGTCATGGTCATCATGGGCGTACTGGGTTATCGCAGTCGTACCGGGTTCCTGGCCGGGCTCACGGTGGCGCAGATCAGCGAATTCTCTTTGATCCTGGGGGCGCTGGGTCTGAGCCTCGGCCATATCAGCGCCGAGACCATGGGCCTGATAACCCTGGTCGGGCTGATCACCATCAGCACCTCTACATACATGATCATCTATTCTCAACCGCTGTATGAGCGCCTGGCGCCCTGGCTCGGGGTCTTCGAGCGCCGACAGCCTCATCGGGAAGCCGGGCAGGATACCGTGCCGGATGATGCGGTGCCGCTGGTCGTGCTGTTCGGGCTGGGGCGTTACGGCAACGGCATCGCCCGGACGTTGCGTGAAAGGGGCTGGCGGGTGCTCGGCATCGATTTCAACCCGGACCTGGTTCGCGCAGGAGACTCCATGGGACACCCGGTCATGTTCGGGGATGCCGAAGATCCCGAGTTCATCGCAACGTTGCCGCTTGGACAGACGCATTGGGTAGTGAGTACAGCGCGTGAACGCCACGTCAATCTATCGCTTATCCACTCGCTGCGTAGTCTCGGATACAGCGGTCGGATCGCTATCACGGCGCAAGCGCTGGATGACGCCGCCAGACTGGAACAGGGGGGTGCTGATCTGATTCTAGTGCCATTCGCGGACGCCGCCCGCGAGGCGGCTGATCGCATCATGGGGCAGGCTTTGCCACATCAAACGGAACAAGCGGGTGGATGAAACCCGTGAGTCATGCATGATGTCTAGTTTTCAAGAAATCGGCTGGTCAACGGTCACATCGCGCGGCCTGTTGTTTTCACTTGTGTGGTGGATGCTCACCGACGGCAATGTGCAGTCGTGGTGGATTGGTGTACCGGCCGTGTCGTTCGCGATGATCGCCAGCATAGCGCTACTGCCGCCGGTACCCCT
Source organism: Candidatus Tenderia sp. (assembly GCA_030148045.1). GTDB lineage: Bacteria > Pseudomonadota > Gammaproteobacteria > Tenderiales > Tenderiaceae > Tenderia. The sequence goes on along the minus strand of JASBUE010000227.1, from coordinate 2,500 downwards.
GGTCTGGCGAGAGCTGCTTGCATTTACACCATTCTTCCTTTGGCGTTCTTTGCAGGGTGGCGCGGATGTGGCCTGGCGGGCGTTTCATCCCGGCATTATCGTCCCGGCAGTCATCGATTACCCGCTTCGACTGCCTCCGGGACTGCCGCAGGTGTTCCTGGCCAATATCGTGAGTCTGTTGCCGGGTACATTGAGCGCCACGCTGGATGGGCAAGCATTAAAGGTTCATGTACTGGATAGCCGGGGAGATTTTATGACCGAGCTGAAGGCGCTGGAACAACGCGTGGCGCGGATGTGTGGCGTGTTGTTGGCGACTTCTCATGGAGGCGAATGAAGATGCAGCGATTCAAAAACATTCTTTGTGTGATCGAACACGGTGAGGCCAGCAAGCCGGCCCTGAATCGGGCCGTTGCGCTGGCCGAGAACAACCAGGCCAGCCTGACGGTCGTCGATGTGATCCCGCGGGTGCCGGCCGGCATTGGCATGCCGGATGGCGGTCCAATCTCCGACGAACTGCAGGTGGCAATGGTGCGCGAGCATGAGGCGCGGATGGAGCCGTTGATCGAACCCTACCGTCAACGCCTCGATATTCAGCACAAAGTCCTGCTCGGTACCTCCTTTCTCGAGGTGATCCGCGAGGTGTTACGCAACCAGCGTGATCTGGTGATCAAGTGCCCTGAATCGCCGAGTTGGCTGGACCGCTTTTTCAGCGGTGACGATATGCACTTGTTGCGTAAGTGTCCCTGCCCCGTCTGGTTCGTCAAACCCCAGGTAGCCAAGACTTACCAACGTATCCTCGCGGCCGTCGATGTCGATGAGGGTTACTCGCCAACGGAATTGGAGACGCGCCATCGCTTGAGTGTCCAGATACTGGAAATGGCGGCCTCACTGGCGATCTCGGAATCAGCGGAGCTGCATGTTGTGCATGCCTGGGAATCGATGAGCGAGTTGGTCAGCGGTTTTGTTTTCTCGTCGGATCTTTCTAGTGAGAGGATTGCAGCCAATATCGAACAAGAACGGCGGCAGCAACAGCAACATCTTGACGAATTAATACGGCGTATCAAGATCAAGAGTCATGCTGCACGCGACGCCCTAGACTACCTGAAACCTCTAACCCATCTGCTGAAAGGGGCTGCGCGCCAGGAGGTTCCGGCGTTGGCCAAACGGCTGCAAGTCGATTGCATCGTCATGGGTACGGTGGCGCGCACGGGCATCCGCGGTTTCATCATGGGCAACACGGCGGAGACCATTCTCGAGCAGATCGATTGCTCGGTGCTGGCGATCAAACCGCAGGAATTTGTAACGCCGGTTACGTTGAATGAGTGATGATTCATGATGAAAGGAGGTGGGTGAGATGAAGCGGTTTAAGAATATTCTTTGCGTGATGGAGCCACAAGCTGTTTGCCAGTGTGCCCTTGACCGTACTGTGATACTCGCGGAGAACAACCAGGCGCGCGTGACGGTCGCTACCGTTACCGAGCGCGTGCCGGAGAGTATCAGAATACCTGAGGTTGGACCGGGCCCGGGCGATTTGCAGGCCAGATTGACGGAGGCTGAGGCCCAGCGGCTGAAAACTTTGATCGAGCCTTACCACGCGCGGGTCAAGATCAACGCCAAAGTGTTGGTGGGTACTTCGTACCTGGAAATCATCCGGGAGGTGTTGCGCAGCAATCATGATCTGGTGATCAAGTGCCCCGAATCGCCCGAATGGCTGGATCGCTTTTTCGCCGGTGACGATATGCATTTATTGCGAAAATGCCCCTGCCCGGTCTGGCTGGTCAAGCCGGAGACTGCGGACTCCTACCAGCGCATCCTGGCTGCCGTGGACGTGGACGACAACTATCCGCCAGCGGAACTGAAGACACGCCAGGCATTAAATGACATGGTCATGGAACAGGCCGGTTCTTTGGCCGTGTCGGAGTTTGCGGAATTGCACGTCGTACATGCCTGGGAGGCGATCGGCGAGAGCGCCATGCGCCACGGGGCATTCATGAGCCGGCCGGAAGATGAGGTTAACGCCTATGTCGAAGAGATACGGCGGCGTCACGCCCAGCTTCTGGATACCCTGATGCAAAGGACGGGCGCGAAACTGGGGCCGGACGCTATGGATTACATAAAATTCCAACGACACCTGCTGAAGGGATCGGCGCGCAAGGAGATTCCGGCGCTGGCCAAACGTCTGCAGGTCGACTGCATCGTCATGGGGACGGTCGCGCGCACTGGCGTCCGTGGATTCATCATGGGGAATACCGCGGAGACCATTCTGGAGCAGATCACTTGTTCGGTGATGGCGATCAAGCCGCCCGGTTTCGTCACGCCGGTTACACTGGAACACTGACCAGGCATGCAGAATCTGTACGCATCACTGGCGTTATTTCTGTTGCTGAACCTCGGCGCGGGCATGTGGCGGGTGTTGCGCGGCCCGACCGCGGCCGATCGCATGCTCGCGGCGCAGCTGTTTGGCACCACCGCGGTTGCGATAATACTGCTGCTTGCGGAA
>JASBUE010000219.1 GCA_030148045.1 Candidatus Tenderia sp. | reverse complement strand
TGCTCGACGGCGAGGCCGCCGTGCGCGTGGGCCAGCGCCACGGCATTCCGGTGGTCTATGAAATCCGCGCCTTCTGGGAGGATGCGGCGGTGGATCACGGCACCGCCAAGGAGGGTGGGTTGCGTTATCGTCTGACCCGCGCGCTTGAGACGCGGGTGATCCGCCGCGCCGATGCCGTGACCACTATCTGCGAGGGACTACGCAAGGACATCCTGGGACGCGGCGTGGCGCCGGAGAAGGTCACCGTGATTCCCAACGCCGTCGATATTTCGCGTTTCCAGGCCGACCGGAGCGCCGACCCGGCTTTGCAGGAGAAACTCGGCCTAAAGGACAAATGGGTGCTCGGTTTTATCGGTTCCTTCTACGCTTATGAAGGGCTGACGCTGTTGCTCAAGGCCTTCCCCGCGATTCTTGAACGGCGCCCGGATGCGCGCCTGCTGCTGGTGGGCGGCGGTCCCAAGGCGGATGAGTTGCGACAACTTACGGACGAACTGGGCCTGCAGGCGCACGTCATTTTCACCGGCCGGGTGCCGCATGAACAGGTGCAGAGCTATTACGACCTGGTCGACATCTTCGTCTATCCGCGCCTGCCCATGCGTCTCACCGAGATCGTCACGCCTTTAAAACCGCTGGAGGCCATGGCGCAGAAGCGCCTTGTCGTCGCCTCGGACGTCGGCGGTCACAAGGAGCTGATCCGCGACGGCCAGACCGGTTGGCTGTTTCCGGCCGGCGATGCCGATGCCCTGGCCGGTTGTGTGCTGGAGGCGCTGAATCAGTCGGAACGTTGGCCGGCGGTGCGCGCGGCGGGGCGGCGTTTTGTGGAGCAGGAACGCAACTGGGCCGCCAGCGTGGCGCGTTACAAGCCGGTCTATGAACGTTTGCTTGGCGGTGGAAAACTTGTTTGAACCCGGAGTTTAAGGGCGGATGCAACAGCTCTAAACAGTGTTTTAAATATGAGTGATGTACAACCAAAACTGCTCGTCTTCACCACCCTGTTTCCCCATCCGGGGCAGCCCAAGGCCGGGCTGTTTATCCGCGAGCGCATGTTCCGCGTGGGCAAGCAACTGCCGCTGGTGGTCGTGGCGCCGGTGCCCTGGTTTCCGTTTCAGGGCATTCTCCGTAAATGGCGGCCGCATTTTCGGCCCGACGCGCCGCGTTTCGAGATTCAGGGGGGTATCGAGGTCTATCATCCGCGCTTTTTCTCTGTGCCTGGATTGTTCAAGTCGCTGGATGGCTTTTTTATGGCCCTGGGCAGTCTGGCCACGCTGCGCAAGCTGCGGCGCCGTTTTGGGTTCAACGTTATCGATTCACATTTCGCCTATCCCGACGGTTATGCCGCAACGCTGCTGGGCAAATGGCTGCGGCGACCGGTGACCATCACCCTGCGCGGCACCGAAGTGCCGCTGGCCAAACTGCCCGGGCGGCGCCGGCGTATGATCGCGGCCATGGAGAACGCCGAGCGAGTATTCTCCGTATCGGAATCGTTGCGTCAGCACGCCATCGTTTTGGGCATCGATCCCGACAAGATCCGGGTGGTGGGCAACGGCGTGGATACGGACAAGTTCCAGCCTGTTGCCAGGCAAGAGGCACGTGAACGGCTGGGTATCGAACAGGATGCGCCGGTGTTGATCTCGGTCGGCGCCCTGGTCGAGCGCAAGGGCTTCCATCGGGTGATCGAGCGCCTGCCCGCGCTGTGTGAACGCTTTCCCGGTCTGCGCTATCTGGTCGTCGGCGGCCCCAGCCCGGAAGGGGACTGGACCGAGCGGCTGCAACGGCAGGTGGCCGAACTGGGTTTGGAGCAGAATGTGTACTTTCTCGGGGCGCTGCGCCCGGAGGCGTTGAAGTCCCCGCTATCTGCTGCCGATGTCTTCGTGCTCTCCACCCGCAACGAGGGCTGGGCCAATGTCTTTCTCGAGGCCATGGCCTGCGGCCTGCCGGTGGTGACCACGGACGTGGGCGGCAATGCCGAGGTGGTGGCCAATGAGAAGCTGGGCACCATCGTCCCCTTCGATGACGGGGATGAACTTGAACAGGCGCTGGCCGGGGCCTTGCAGCGCGACTGGGACCATGAGGCCATCCTCGCCTATGCCCGGGCCAATGCCTGGGACCGGCGCGTGGCGGTGTTAACCGAGGAATTCGGCCGTTTGGCTGAGACTGACCGCCCCCCTTTACCAAAGGGGGGTTAAAGGGGATTTACAGACGAAACGAGAAACTCCAAATGTTGGGAGAAAACTGCAACGTCCTGAAATCCCCCTCAATCCCCCTTTGATAAAGGGGGAGGCGTGGAGTGGTGGTATTAAGCGAATGCCTCTCGCGGATAGCAC
>JASBUE010000211.1 GCA_030148045.1 Candidatus Tenderia sp. | reverse complement strand
AAGCTGTCGGGATTGACCATCTCCAACACCCCGGTCATGCGCTCGCGCACCGACAAGGCCTCGCGCTGGATGTGGTGCGAGGAGAACATATCGGCGCGGCGCAGCACGTCCTGGAAGGCCAGCAGCACCTCCTTCAGCTCCACCTCGGGCAGTGGCTTGACCACCTTTAGGTCGGGCGCCTGGGCGCCGGTTTCGAAGACATCGCGGCCGACGCGCGGCAGTTCGTCGATATCCTCGGCAGCCTTTTTGTAACGCTCGTATTCCTGCAACCGGCGCACCAGTTCGGCGCGCGGGTCATGCTCATCCTCCTCGGCGGTTTCCGGGCGCGGCAACAGCATGCGCGATTTGATCTCGGCCAGCATGGCCGCCATCACCAGGTACTCGGCCGCCAGCTCGAAACGCATGTCCTGCATCATCTCGATGTACTGCATGTACTGGCGCGTGATTTCGGCGATGGGGATGTCGAGGATGTTGAGGTTCTGGCGCTTGATCAGATACAGCAGCAAATCCAGCGGCCCCTCGAACGCTTCCAGGAACACTTCCAGCGCATCCGGCGGGATGTAGAGATCCTGGGGCAGTTGGGTGAGCGCCTCGCCGTGTACCAGGGCGAAGGGGATCTCCTGCTGCAGGGCCGTCTCCGCGGCGGGGCTGATTTCCCCGCTGTCGGCCGCCTCAGGGCTGTCGCTCGTCTCGCTCATCGATACTCCAGGCCCATGGATTGACGTACCTCTTCCAAGGTCTTGCGCGCCACGTCCCTGGCCTGTTCATTCCCCTCATTGACCACATTGCGGACAAGGTTCGGATTGCCCACAAATTCCTTGGCGCGCTCGCGCATGGGGGCCTGCTCCTGGACCACCTGGTCGATCACCGGCTGCTTGCATTCGAGGCAGCCGATGCCGGCGCTGCGGCAACCTTCCTGGACCCAGGCCTTGACCTCGTCATTGGAATAGACCTGGTGCAACGGCCACACCGGGCACTTATCCGGATCGCCCGGATCGCTGCGCCGCACCCGCGCCGGATCGGTGGGCATGGTGCGCAGCTTTTTCTCCACCTCGGCCGGCGCTTCGCGCAGGCCGATGGTATTGCCATAGGACTTGGACATCTTCTGGCCGTCCAGCCCGGGCATCTTGGAGGCCCGGGTCAACAGCGGCTGCGGCTCGGGCAGGATTATTCTACCCCCTCCCTCCAGATAGCCGAAGAGTCTTTCCTTGTCGCTGAGGGTGATATTCTGCTGCGCCTCCAACAGGGCGCGCGCCGTCTGCAGCGCCTCATTATCACCTTTTTCTTGAAATTTATTTCTTAACTCATTATAAATATTTGAGTTTTTCTTTCCCATTTTCTTGGCTGCGGCAGCCGCCTTGTCCTCGAAACCGGGCTCGCGGCCATACAGGTGGTTGAAACGGCGCGCCACCTCGCGGGTCAGCTCCACATGGACCACCTGGTCCTCCCCCACCGGCACCAGACCGGCCTTGTAGATCAGGATGTCGGCGCTCTGCAGCAGCGGATAGCCGAGGAAACCGTAGGTGGCCATGTCTTTCTCTTTCAGTTTTTCCTGCTGGTCCTTGTAGGTGGGCACGCGCTCCAGCCAGCCCAGCGGCGTCATCATGCCCAGCAACAGGTGCAACTCGGCGTGTTCCGGCACTTGCGACTGGATGAAAATTTTGGCCGAGCCGGGATTTACCCCGGCGGCGAGCCAGTCAATCACCATTTCCCAGACGTTGTTGGCGATGATGGCGGTGTTTTCGTATTCCGTGGTCAGGGCATGCCAGTCCGCCACAAAGAAAAAACAGTCGTACTCATGCTGCAGCTGAATCCAGTTTTTGAGTACCCCATGATAGTGCCCAAGATGCAGCCTGCCGGTCGGACGCATGCCGGACAGGACGCGCTGTTGCTGATTTGGAACCGTGTTCAAAGTGCTCTCTTCCTTACTTCCGTTAGTCTTATAACGCCAGCACACTATACAGCAGCTGCATTATGCCCTGTACCACAGGCCACAGCAGGCTGCCCAGCAGACCGGTGAACAGCAGTAGCAGCAGGATCACGAAACCGTAGGGTTCGATGCGCGAATATTTGTAGGCCAGCGGTCCGGGTAGAATGCCGGCCACGACGCGGCCGCCGTCCAGGGGCGGTAATGGTAACAAATTTAACACCATTAAAATGACGTTAATCAGAATGCCGGCGCTGCCCATGTAGATCATGGGCAGGCCGGCGAAGGGAAACTGACCTGCAAGCAGATAGCCGAGCTTGGCCGCCAGTCCCCAGCCAATGGCCATCAACAGGTTGGACGTGGGGCCGGCCAGCGCCACCAGCGCCATATCGCGCTTGGGCTTGCGCAGGTTCTCCCAGGTGACCGGCACCGGTTTGGCCCAGCCGAAGATGAAATTGCCCGGCAGCAGCAAAAAGATCAGCGGTACCAGCACGGTGCCGATGGGATCGATATGCCTGAGCGGATTCAAGGTCAGGCGTCCCATCATGAAGGCGGTGGGGTCGCCCAGCCGGCGCGCTACCCAGCCGTGGGCGACCTCGTGTACAGTTATGGCGAACAGGATCGGCAGCGCCCAAACCACAATCTTCTGTACCAGATTTAATTCCGACATCGCAGCAGTATACCCCTTTCCCGTGACCGGGCTGTTTATTATCCAAATAAAGCAACTTACAAAGAGTTTGTGGCAATTTACTTGAAGTTTAAAACACCAACTCGTCGGCGCCCTTGCCGCGCCGCACCACCACCGGCCCCTCGTCCAGCATCTCGATTACGGTGGTGGGCTCCAGGCCGCAGTAGCCGCCGTCGATGATCAGATCGACCTGGCTGCCCACCGTGTCGCGCATGTCATAGGGATCGATCATGGGGAACTCATCGTCCGGCAGAATCATGGTCGAACTCAGGATCGGCTCCCCCAGCTCCTCCAGCAGGGCCAGGGCGATGGCATTGTCCGGCATCCTGACACCGATGGTCTTGCGCTTGGGGTGCAGCAGACGTTTAGGGACGATCTTCATGGCCGGCAGGACGAAAGTGTAGGGACCGGGGGTAATACCTTTGATGAGACGATAGGCGATGTTGTCGATCATGGCGTAGTCCGACATCTCGGAGAGATCCCGGCACATCAGGGTTAAGTTGTGTTTATCGTCGAGGCGGCGAATCTGGCGAATGCGTTCCACGGCCTTTTTATTGCCGATCTGGCAGCCGAAGGCGTAGCAGGAGTCGGTCGGGTAGATCACCACCCCACCCTGCCGGATGATCTCCACCGCGCCGCGAATCAGGCGCGGCTGCGGCGTCTCGGGGTGGATCTGGAAAAACTGACTCATGGCTGCCCCTGCCACAATCGCCAGATGGGTTCGCAACCCTCCGGCAGCGGTGGCAAGCGGCCCATGTGGCGCCAGGTCTGGCTGGGGCCGTGATAATCAGAACCGAGCGAGGCGTAAAGTTCATAGCGGCGCACATAGTCCGCCAGATTGCGGGTCATATTGCTGTCCTGACTGCCGGAAATGACCTCCAGCCCCCGGCCGCCGGCGGCCTTGAACTCCTCGATCAGACGGCGCAGCTTGGTGGCGGACAGCTTGTAGCGGCCGGGATGGGCGATCACCGCCTGCCCGCCAGCCGCGCTGATCCACTCCACCGCCTCGCCCAGACTGGTCCATTCGCTCTTCACATAGGCGGGCTTGCCGGCGCCGAGGTAACGGTCGAAGGCTTCCTGCATGGTTCTGACATGGCCGGAGGCGTGCAGGTGGCGGGCGAAATGGGTACGACTCAGGATCCGGCCGTTGGCGAAACGCCCGGCACCATCCAAACTGCCGTCAAAACCAAGCTTGTCCAAACGCCGAGCCATCTCGGCGGCGCGCGCACCGCGTTGCTGGCGCAGCTCCGCCAGCCCCTGCTGCAAGGCGGCGTCATTGACATCGAAATCCAGGCCGACGATATGGAGCAGATGTTTATCCCAGCTCACTGAGATCTCCACCCCGGTGACGAAATCCAGTTCGTGGCGGCGCGCCGCCGCGGCGGCCTCGACCAGACCGTCGGTGACGTCATGATCGGTCAGTGCCAACACCTCCACTCCGTTTTTCACGGCGTATTCCACCAGCGCCGTCGGTGAAAGCTCGCCGTCGGAAGCGGTTGAATGACAGTGCAGATCGTACTGTTTGTATCTGCCGGTTCCCATTTAATTCACGCCATATATACAGAAAGCGGCCTATGATAGAATCTTTGACCGTATTTAGCGAGACCAATTCTGCCTCCCTTGAGATGTCGAGGACTTCATGAAATTCCTGTTTGACTTTTTCCCTATTCTGCTGTTTTTCATCGCCTATAAAGCCTACGATATCTACGTCGCCACAGCCGTGGCCATCGTCGCCTCCTTCGTTCAGGTGGGCTGGTTCTGGCTGCAGCACCGCCGCGTCGAAAAGATGCATGTCATTACGCTGCTGCTCATCGTTGTACTGGGTGGGGCCACCCTGGCGCTGCAGGATCCGACCTTCATCATGTGGAAGCCTTCGCTTGTCAATTGGGCCTTCGCGGTGGTCTTTATCGGTAGCCACTTCATCGGCGGAAAAACCATCGTGCAGCGCATGATGGAAGCGAACGTGGAATTGCCTTCCTATATCTGGCCGCGCCTGAACATCGCCTGGTCGGTTTTCTTTATATTCCTCGGTTTCCTCAATCTCTATGTCGCCTACAACTTCGACGAGGCGACCTGGGTCAACTTCAAGCTTTTCGGAATGATCGGCCTGACCTTCCTCTTCATCATCGGCCAGGCCTTTTTCATCGGTCGTTACATCAAGGAACCGAAATCCGCAAACTCCGAGGAGGAGCCGTAATGTTATATGCGATCATCGGCCACGACGCTGACAATAGTCTCGACAAACGCCTGGCGGTGCGCCCCGATCACCTGCAACGGCTTGAGCAGCTGAAACAGGAAGGTCGCCTGCTGCTGGCCGGGCCTTTTCCCGCCATCGATAGCGCGGACCCCGGCCCGGCGGGATTCAGCGGCAGTCTGATCGTGGCCGAGTTCGAATCGCTGGAGGCGGCACAGGACTGGGCCGACCAGGACCCCTATGTTGCAGCCGGGGTGTATGAGAGTGTTACCATTAAGCCTTTCAGAAAGGTATTGCCGTAAATGCCAACCGAACGGGAACAACTTATCCGCCAACGCATCGAAGACGCCCTCAGACCGCAAAGCCTGGAGCTGATTGATGACAGCCATCTGCATGCCGGACACGGCGCCACCGGTGGTCACTACACCGTGCGTATTGTGTCTGACGCCTTCGAGGGCAAAACCCTGCTGCAGCGCCACCGACTGGTCTTTGATGCGGTCGGCGACCTGATGCAGTCGGAAATCCATGCCCTCAGCATCGAAGCGAGCAGTACTGCCGAACAGGCGAATACGCCCGCATAACCATCACTACAAAACCTTTAAGGACGATAAAGATGCAACCATTATCCAAGTCGATCTCCGCCTTGTTTCTGACCTGCGCAGTGTCTATCTCTTTCGCCGCCGACAATGACAAACAGGTTGCCACCGTCAATGGCGAACCGATCATGACCTCCGAACTGATCATTTATGCCAAGATCAAGAATCCGAAGGCCGACCTCAATTCTCCCCAGACCCGCCAGCAGCTGATACAGGCCTATTTGGGCCGCGAACTGCTGTACC
>JASBUE010000207.1 GCA_030148045.1 Candidatus Tenderia sp. | reverse complement strand
ACAGCTGCGCCGACAGTGGCGGGACAGTCTGGCGGCCGGCGAAGAGCTGAACAGTATTAAGGACGCCCGGCCCCAGGTGCGCACCGCGCTGGAGCGGGGCGAGAGTTTCCTCGGTCTGGCGGCCCTGGTGAGTGTGCTGCTGGCCGGCGCGGCCGTGGCCATGGCGGCGCGGCGCTATGTCAGCCGGCATTTGGATAATTGCGCGGTGATGCGTTGCTTGGGCGCATCGCAGGGCTTAATCAATCGATTGTATTTGGCTCAAATGCTGGTGCTGGGCCTATTGGCCAGTGCCCTGGGGGTGGCGCTGGGCTACCTGGCCCAGGGCGGGTTGGTGGTGTTGCTGGGGGAACTGGCGCGTATCCAGTTACCGGCGCCCTCGGCCTGGCCCATCGTGCTGGGCATGTTGACCGGTATGATTACGCTGCTGGGCTTTGCCATTCCACCGATTTTGCAACTGGCCAATGTGCCCACCATGCGGGTGATCCGTCGTGATCTAGGACGCGTGCGTGCCAACAGCCTGATGGGCTATGGCGCCGGCAGCGCGGCCTTTGTCGTGCTGGCCTTGATCCAGGCTCAAAATACGCAGCTGGCCCTGACCATCCTGGCTGGTTTGGTGCTGGTGCTGGTGACGTTGGCGGCGCTGGCCGGTGCGCTGATTCTGATCCTCAAGCCCTTGAGCCGGCAGGGGCGGGCCTCGTGGCGCTTCGGCCTGGTCAATATCTCACGCCGTGCCGGCAGCAGCATGGTCCAGATGATGGGCTTTAGCATCGGTCTGATGGCCTTGTTGCTGTTGACCGTGGTGCGCACCGATCTGCTGCAGGAATGGCAGGACAGGGTGCCGGCGGACGCCCCTAATCGTTTTCTGATCAATGTTCAGCCCGAGCAGCTCAGCCAGGTGGAAGGGTTTTTTAATCGACAGGGCATCAAGGTGCCCGAGCTCTATCCCATGGTGCGGGCGCGTTTGGTGGCGATCAACGGCGCGGCCGTGTCGGAGGATGATTTCAATAGCGAACGTGGCAAACGCCTGGCCACGCGTGAGTTTAATCTTTCCTGGGCGGCGCAGCTGCAGCAGGACAATAACATCGTCGCCGGGCGCTGGTGGGATGAGGGCTAGCACGGCGAGCCCATGCTGTCGGTTGAGCAGGGCATTGCCGAGGAGCTGGATTTGCACTTGGGTGACACGCTGACCTATCGCGCCGCCGGGCAGCAATTCAGCGCGCCCATCACCAGCCTGCGCACGGTGGAGTGGGACAGCTTCCGGGCCAATTTTTTTGTGCTCGCGCCGCCGGGTGTGCTGGACGAATTCCCGGTGAGTTATATGAGCGCTTTCTATCTGCCTTCGGATCAACATCAGCTGCTGAATGATCTGGTGCGCCAGTTTCCCAATATCACTGTCTTCGATGTGGACGCCATCATGGGTCAGGTGCGCGGAATCATCGAGCGGGTCACCCTGGCGGTGGAGTATGTCTTCGTCTTTACCCTGCTGGCCGGGTTGATGGTGATGTATGCCGCCATCCATTCCAGCCGTGACGAGCGTATCCACGAGGCGGCCATTTTGCGTACCCTGGGGGCGCGTCGCGGCCAGCTGCTCGGCAGCCTGCTGCTGGAGTATGTCGGTCTGGGACTGATGTCCGGGCTGGTGGCGGCGGTCAGTGCCGGCATGGTGGGTATGGTGGTGGCAGAGCGCATCTTTCAACTGGAGTATCTGCCCGGACCGGCGCTGTGGTTCGGTGGTATGCTGGCGGGCGCCGTGGGGATCGGCGTCGCCGGCATTCTGGGGACGCGTTTTGTCGTCAATCAGCCGCCGCTGCGTACCTTGCGAGAGGGGTGAAGGCTTGTCATAGTGGAATTTCAGGGATTCTGTTCAGAGGCTGGTGAAGACTACTCGATTCGCAATCAAGGCCTACGCTATCGCCCTGCTGACACTGTTGCTGGGTGTGCTGCTGAGCATTTGGTTGGGAAACTGGACCTGGTTGTCACGCAGCGGCTCGCTGGTGGTGATCAACGGTATCATCCTCACCTCGCATCAGGTCATCGATCATATCAATCGTCTCAAGCTCAACCAGGTACGGGCGCCGACCCAGTTCGGTCGTGACTGGGCCGATGCGGACAAACGCCAGCTGATCGAGGATCCCCGGGAAGGGGTATGGCGGTACGAGAAATATGGTCTTTACATGCTCATTCTGGGCACCCTGGTGTGGGGTTTCGGAGACCTGCTCAATGAGCTGTGACGCTTATTTGGTGCCATAGGCGAGAAGATACTCGTGTGGAATGGCCAGCCCGTTCTCGCCCTGGAAATCCCGGGCAAAGCGCGCCACCTCATTACGTACCTGGTCGCGCTATTCTGCGGGCAGGGCATCGAACTGCTGCTTCATGATGTCCGAGGCCTCGATGGTGTCCCAATACTCCTCGAAGCTGCTGAACTGGTAATCGAACTGTTTGCGTTCGATGCTGTGATGCTTGAAGCCGGCTTCCTCCAGTAATGATTCCAGGGCACCTGCTTCGCCCAATGACGTGACCTTGGCCAGGGCAGGTTGGTCCTCTTCTCTGAGACGATCCTTGAAGACCTGATAGGCCCAGTACATGGTGGTCATGTTTTCCGCCGTGCTCCACACCGCCAGGGCATACTGGCCACCGGGTTTCAGCACCCGCTGCATCTCTTTCAGGCCTCGGAGCGGGTCTTCGAACAGCATTACGCCGAAACGGCACAACACTTTGTCGAAGCTGGCGTCTTCGAACTCCAGCTGCTCGGCGGGCATGGCGATGAATTCAATGTTGTTGAGTCTTTCCGCCTTGACCTTGTTCTGCGCCGCCCGCACCATGCCGGGTGCGGCATCGGTGCCGGTGATCCGGGCGTGGGGATGGCGCCGCGCCAGGCTGAGGGCCGGCTCGCCGGTGCCGGAGGCGACGTCCAGGACCTTGTCGCCGGGGGCGATCTGCAGCGCCGCCAGCAGGGCCTCGCCCACGGGGGCGATTTGAGGCAACCAGAGATCAAACTTTTCCGCCAGGGTGTCCCAGTCAGGTTGGTTTTGTGTGGCCATGGGTGTGTTCCTTGTATGCGCGTTTCGCCTGAGGCGAGCATAGCACAGCGATTAGACCATCTGAATGGGTGTGGGTGGATAAGGGGTGTTGCAGAATGCCTTGAGTGAGTGCGCGCCAGTTGCTATGTTGTCGGCAATAGCGCTGCCGGAGTAATCATGCGAAATCTTATTCTTGGTGTTGTCTGCCTTCTCGTTTTTTCCGTCCGGGCGGCTGAGCCCGACCCAATCCCGGCTCAACCCAACCAGGGTATGATTACCCTGCAAACGGCCCTGGGAACCTATCTGCAGGGCTACGTGGCCGGTCCAGAGGATGCCGATCTCGGTATCCTGATTCTGCATGATCGCTGGGGGCTGAACGACACCGTTCGCCAGTGGGCCGACCGTTTTGCCGCCCGGGGCTACCGTGCCCTGGCCATCGATGTCTTTGACGGGCGCATCTCCGACAAGATGTGGCTGGCCACCGAAATCATGAATGCCACCGATCCGGCGTGGGTCAAGGTGGACGTGAAGGCCGGCCTCGACTATCTCAAGCGCGAACGCGAAGGCCGCAAGCTTGTGACCCTGGGTGCCGGTTTCGGGGGTTGGCAGTCTTTCCAGGCAGCCGTTGTCGCGCCGGAGGATGTGGCTGCGACGGTGGTGATCTACGGCCTGATCGAGGCCGACGTCGAACAGGTGCGCTCCCTGAAGGCGCCGCTGTTGACCATTTATGCCCGTGACGACGAGCGCATCACGGGCGACATGATCGAGGCATACCGGCGGCTGTTGAAGACGTCCCTGATTATCCATCGCAGTTATGTCTTTCCTGCCGGTCACGGCTATATGGACCCCTTGTCTCCCAGTTACGATGCCGCGGTGGCCGAAGAGACCTGGTTGCGGGTGGATGAGTTTCTCGGCGGTTTCGTGGAAAGCTAACCCGTATTAAAAAGTCCGTCCGTTCCAGCCCCACATGTGGCGTGCCGGGGCGGCGAACTCGATATAGATCCTCTCCTTGCCGACACCGATCTGTTCTTCAATCAGACCGCACAGGCGCTCTGAAAACGCTGTCGTCCGCTCCTCGGGCAGGGCCAGGCTTTTCAGTTCGACATAGGCCGCCGGGGTATCATTTCCGGCAAAAAACATGGGTTTTGCGGCGTCCAGGGCGATCATGACGTAATTTTCCGATTTTTCCAAAGCTTCGGCCACGCCCCGGGAGAGTGCTTTCAGGATTGCGGGTGCGGCCTGGGGTGCGATGGGCTGATTGGTCTGGAGTTTGAGATAGGGCATGAATCCTCCATTTTGGCTGGGTTTGGAAAATTATAGCGAGGGGGCGGAAAGGATTGCGAATCCCTTGGCAGAGGAATTTCTGATATACTGCCGTGCGCCCTCCAGGCGACTTGACTAAGTCTCGAATTCTAATGTAGTTTCAGGCTGTTCCAGGAACAAAAACGCCAATTTATGCAACTGCCCGTCATGCGGGCTTTTTTTTCCGAAGTAATACGGTTTTTAGGGAGATACCAAAGGTGGAATTAACAGGCGCCGAAATCTTTGTCCGTTGTCTTGAGGATGAAGGGGTCGAATATGTGTTCGGCTACCCCGGCGGGGCGGTGCTGCACATCTACGACGCCCTCTACAAGCAGGATAAGGTCGAGCATGTGCTGGTGCGCCACGAACAGGCCGCCACCCATGCCGCGGATGGCTACGCGCGTTCATGCGGCAAGCCGGGCGTGGTGCTGGTCACCTCCGGCCCCGGCGCCACCAACGCCGTCACCGGCATGACCGACGCGCTGATGGACTCGATCCCGATGGTGGTGCTGACCGGCCAGGTGCCCACTTTCATGATCGGCAACGACGCCTTCCAGGAGGCGGAC
>JASBUE010000198.1 GCA_030148045.1 Candidatus Tenderia sp. | reverse complement strand
GGCGCCGGTGGCGCGCGAGGCGAGCTTGCCCGCCCCCACGCTCAAGGCCGGCAGTGAGATAGAGCGTCCCGCGGCCAGCGATTCCATCAACATGCGCCAGCCCTGCCCCACGCGCGCCTGGCCGCCGATGACCCAGTCCATGGGGATGAACACGTCCTTGCCCTGGTTGGGGCCGTTCATGAAGGCCATGTTGAGCGGCGCGTGACGGTTGCCGATGCTGATTCCCGGGGTGTCGGTCGGGATCAGGGCGCAGGTGATGCCGATGTCCTCGGTCTGGCCGATGAGGTGGTCCGGGTCATAGAGGCGAAACGCCAGCCCTAGCACGGTGGCCACCGGCCCCAGGGTGATGTAGCGCTTGTCCCAATTCAAACGAATGCCCAGCACCTCCTCGCCTGCGAAGATGTCTCGACACACCACGCCGTGGTCGGGGAGGGAGGCGGCGTCTGAGCCCGCCTCGGGTCCGGTCAAGGCAAAGCAGGGCACCTCTTCTCCTCTGGCCAGACGTGGCAGGTAGTAATCCTTTTGTTCCTGAGTACCGTAGTGCAGCAGCAGCTCGGCCGGCCCCAGGGAATTGGGCACCATCACCGTCACCGCCGCCGACACCGAACGGCTGGCGATCTTCATCACCACGGCGGAGTGGGCCAGGGCGGAAAACTCCAGCCCGCCGTACTGTTTCGGGATGATCATGCCGAAAAAGCGCTGGTCCTTGATGAATTGCCACACCTCGGGCGGCAGGTCGCGGCGCGCCTCGGTGATGTGCCAGTCGTCCAGCATGCTACACAGGTCCTCCACCGGGCCGTCAAGAAAGTCCTGCTCCTCCTCGCTGAGCTTGGGCAAGACGCTCTCATGTAGTTTGTGCCAGTCCGGCCGGCCGCTGAACAACTCGCCGTCCCACCACACCGTGCCGGCGTCCAGCGCCTCCTTCTCGGTCTGGGACACGGGTGGCAGGGCGTCGCGCAGTAATGGCAGCACGCGATTACTGATCAAAAAGCGGCGCAGCGGCGCAATATTGAGCGGTACCAGCACGGCCAGCAACACCAGCCAGTGCACCACCAGAACGGGCGTCGAGTAGATCCCCATCAGGGTCGCCGCCAGCAGCAGCCCGAGCAGCACCGTACTCCATTGCCACAGGGCAAAGCGCATGTAGGCCATGAACCAGATGGCAGCGACCACGACCAAACACCAGACTATTACCATAATGTTTCCTAAGTTTATTGCTGCAGATCAGCTTTGTTGTTTATGACCACCTTTTGCTCCACGGGCGTGCCGTCGGCGGCGTAACATTCGCCCTGAGCGTTGCAGATCACGCCCTCCTTGTCCCACGGCAGCTGGCGGTAGACGGCGATATCGTCCAAGCCCAGGATGGGATATTTGATGATCTCGAAATAAGGCGAATAGTCAAAATCGCGCGGTGTGTACAGGCGCGTGTTGCGCTTATACAGTTTCAAGCCGCCCTCTTCGGTGCGATGAATCACCGGCAGCACCGGGTAGTGTACCGCGGCGAAGACCTCGGCGATCATGGTGGAGCAGACCGTCTTGGTCTGGTCGCCGGCGTTGTGTTCGAACAGGCTCGAGCGCCAGCGCCGCGGCACCAAGCCATAGGGAAAGACAAAGCGGGCCAGGTCGAACAGGTGACGGATATCGTATTGGCGGCCGAGATATGTCGCCGCCTCTTTGATCACCGCGTGGATATCCTGGCGCGACAGACCCTTGGGGCGGCAGATACGCAGATGATCCTCCGTGTATTTGGATAAGGGCGAGATCACTGTGCCCTGGCCCAGCAGCGGTTCGATCACCAGCTGATCGGCGGGGTCACCGTGGTAATGGCGCTGGATGATGCCCTGCAGCTCCGGGTCGTCGATATCGTGCAGGCGGCCGATGTAGAGCACCGAATGGGTCCAGGAGCTGAGGGTGATGGTCTTGATGAGATTGCTGATGCGGTTGCGTCCTTCCACCAGCAATACGTCACACGGCCTGATCTCGAAACTCAGGCGATCGAAATCACAGGGCGGAACATCGTGCGGGTCATCGCCGGTGTTGAGCCAGTCGACCAGTTTTCTGACCAGCCACGCCTTCAAACCCATTTCAGTAGACTCTCCCCGGCATTTATCCGCGTTCCGGGACACAACGCCCCATGGATATTGGTGTTAACAACGGTTTCGGCAGACGGGTATTCATTGTTTCCGCCTCAGTAGTAACTATCGGATTGAAACCACATTTCTCTATCCGGAGGACACCATCCCGCCGCTCTTTCCAGTGTAGGAAATTAGACAGCGCAGCAACATAGAAATGCAAGGACGGTCTATCGGTCGAGATCGATGTCCGCGGCACCGGGCTCGAGTATCTCCATGGGTAATTCAGTGAACTCGCCGCGTTTGGCGTCGCGACGATCGTTCAGGTACTGTTCGTTCACCCCTTCGCCGCGTTCGATGGCCGCATCGGTTTCTTTGTTCATGACGATGATGGAGATGCGGCGGTTGATGGGGTTGTACGGATCGGCCTTGTCGAACAGTGCCGACGAGGCCAATCCCACCACGCGGCCGATCTGCCGCTCCGCCATGCCGCCGTCCACCAGGGCGCGACGGGCGGCATTGGCACGATCGGAGGACAGCTCCCAGTTGCTGTAATGGTCGCGGCCGACGAAGCGGGCGGCGTCGGTATTGCCGGTGATACTGATGCGGTTGGGTACCTCGCGGATGAATTTGGCCAGCTCGAAGAGGATATCGACGGTGTAGTATTTCAAGTCCGCCCGGCCGCTGTCGAACATGGGGCGGTTCTGCTTGTCGACGATCTGGATGCGCAGTCCCTCCGGGGTGATATCGAGCAGCAACTGGTCCTTGAAAGGTTTCAGCGCCTGGCTCTGCTCGATGGCCTTTTTCAACTTCTCCATCAACTCATCGAGCAGTTCTTTTTCCTCACGTTCCTCCTGGATGCGTTTTTCCTGTTCGGCCGCCGTTTCGACCTGTTGTTTGAAGTCCTCTTCTTTTTGTTTGTCGTGGCGTTTGAATTCCGGCAGTTGGCTGATCTCTATCAAGCTGGTGCTGGCGCCTCCCGGCCCGTTGATGGAGCTGGGTGCCGGCGTTGGCGCCGCGCCCTCGGTCGCACTGGGGTTGCTGAAGTACTCGGACAGGGCTGCCTTCTCTTCATCGGAGGTGCCCCCGATCAGCCACAACAACAGGAAAAAGGCCATCATCGCCGTGACAAAATCGGCAAAGGCCACCTTCCAGGCGCCGCCATGGTGGCCGTGTTCGCCATGGGCGACCTTCTTGACGATGATCGGTTGTTTCTTATCGATCACGACGGCAACTCTTAACCGTTGCTGTTTTTAACGTGCTCTTCGAGCTCGCTGAAACTGGGCCGGTCGCTGGCGTACATTACCTTGCGGCCGAACTCCACCGCTACCTGCGGGTTGTAGCCGTTTACCGCCGCCATCAGGCAGACCTTGATGCATTCGTAGAACTTGGCCTCTTCGCGGGCATTGTGCTCCATGGCGATGGCTAGCGGTGCGACAAAACCGTAGGCCAGCAAAATCCCGAGAAAGGTGCCTACCAGGGCGGCGGCCACGTGGCCGCCGATGGTGGCGGGGCTGCCGCCGATATAGGCCATGGTGATCACGATTCCCAGCACGGCGGCGACGATACCGAAACCGGGCAGGCCGTCGGCCACCTTGGTCACCGCCTCGGCCGGCATGGTCGCCTCCTTGTGATGGGCCGCCAATTCCAGGTCCATCAGATTTTCCAGCTCGAAGGGGTTCATATTGCCGCCCACCATCAGGCGTAGATAATCGCAGATGAAGTCGATAATGTGATGGTCGGCCAGGAGTTTGGGATAATTGCTGAAAATCGGACTGTTGGCCGGTTCCTCGATATCCGCCTCGATGGCCATCATGCCCTCCTTGCGCGACTTCTGCAGCAGCTCGTACATGAGTGACAACAGCTCCAGATAAAACGCCTTTTTATACTTCGAACCCTTCAGGGCACCGAGGATATTTTTAAAAACCCCCTTGTGTACCTTGGGTGGGTTGGCGGCGAGGAATGCACCCAGGGCGGCGCCACCGATGATCAGTAGCTCGAATGGCTGCCAGAGCGACAGCAGATTGCCATGGGAGAGAACAAAACCGCCGGCGACACACCCCAGTACAATAACAAAGCCGATGATAATTAACATTTAAAGCTGATCCCGTGCTTTTTGGGTTCCTTGTGTCATTCCATATCGACGATCGGACGGTTTCCTTGAACCCCTGTTGGATGTCTGGCGGTTAACCTCGGTTTCTCACCGGGCGGCCAAGGGCTAGCCGGTAAGTGACTGACACCAAGGGGTCTGCTGCCGCGATCCTGGTAAGTAAAGCCAGGTTAAAGCTTCCATTACGGGTAGCCGTAAATGAGACAATGAAAAGGGGCTTAGCCGGTAAACGACACTATGGCGGACAAATCACTGCAGCAGTGGACAGAGAAACTCAAGCAACGGGAACTGCCGTTGCTGAAGCAATCATGTGAGGATCTGGGGCAGATCGGGTCCTACGAATCCGTCTCCATGGCCAAGTTCTCCAATATCGCCCTTACCGACCCTGGTTTGACGCTGGCCATTCTGCGTGCCGCCTGCGCCCTGCCGCGCAGCCGTTTGCAGGATGAGATCCATACCGTTGACGCCGCCGTCATCAAACTGGGCACCGGCAGGGTCAAAGAGCTCATCGGGGCGATGAGCTTTGTTGAAAACTGTGTCGACGACGAAGCCAGGGCGGTCTACATGCAATTGGTCAGCCGTGCCTATCACAGCGCCTACCAGGCCTATGGCATGGCGCGGGAACGGGTCGACATGGCACCGGAAGAACTCTTCACCGCCGCCATGCTGCACGATCTTGGCGCATTGATGCTGCTGGCGCACGGCGAAGGCATCCTGCTCGATTTCAACAACCTGGACGATGAAGGGGAGCAGCAACAGAAGCTCGGTTTCACTCTGCTGGAACTCTCTCACGCCCTGGCCCGGGAATGGCGGCTTTCCAGCTTTATCGTGCAAAGTCTGGAACACTACGATGGCGAGGCGCCCATCAACCCGCGCCTGTACGAGATTCACCTGGCCCATGACTTGAGCCTGGCGGCGCAACAGGGCTGGGAGACGGCGGCGATGGAGGCGGTGGTCGACAAGATCGCCCACCACCTCCATTGCGACCCGGAAGAGGCGTTGCTGGAGGTGCGTGACAATGCCATCCATTCGGCCGAAGAGACCACCTTTTACGGTGTGGTGCCGGCCGCCGCCAGTTTGCCCGACTTGGATGACGCGCAGCGCAACAGCTTTATCGAAGGCACCGCCGTACCGGTCAGGCCGTTGCTGAAGGGGTTCAGGAAAGAGACCCCGGCCGCCAGCCTGGCACCGCAGCAGCCTTTTTCACCGCTCAATCACGCCGTCTTCGATCAGGTCGTCCAGGCGGCCAAGGCCCAACTGGCCGGTGACTTCAGTCTGCCGGCGTTCATGGACTTGATGAGGCGGGGTTTTGTCGATGGCCTGAAGCTCAACCGTGCCTTTTTCGCCATGCTCGACGGTGAACGCCGCTACCTGGTCAATCGCTTCATGTTCGGCAACCAGGCGGGGCTGCGCAACCTGCGCATCCCGCTCAAGGATCACAACCTGTTTCAACGTCTGCTGGAAAAGCCCCAGGCCCTGCGCTGCCATGAGGGCAATCGGCAAAAAATCACCGCGCTGCTGCCCAGAGACTTTTACAAGCTCATCGATACCGAGCAGTTTTTTATCATGACCATCTGTGCCCGAGGCAAGGCGCTAGGCATCGTTTATGCCGACCGCTACGGCAACGACTACGGCCTGGACCAGGCCGATTATGAAAAATTGTGCCAACTGTGCCGGCTGCTGGCTAAAGGTTTTGAGCGACTGGGCGGATAACTATAAGTTAGTATCATTTGATATAGATAAACACTAAATCGTTATTTTTCGCGAAGTATATTTGCGTTATTCTGAATCGATTGCACGCCCGGCATGTTTTGGTAGGTGAATTATTATGACGCTCGAAGACCGTATGCATCAACGTACCCAGCTCGATTACGAAGATACTGAGGGGTGCTTTCATATCGAGGTCTATGACCGGCGTTATGTGCTCAACCGCATCCACGATGTCTCCATCTCGGGCACCGGTATCCAGATCCCTAACGAGATCGAACCCGGCACGCCGGTGAAATTGGTATTCAGAAGCGCCAACCACAGTGTCAGCGTCAACGGTACCACCATCTGGTGCGGTCCCATTCCTCTCGGTTTGGAGCCCGCCCCGCCCGAACCTGCCTACCGAACCGGCATCCAGTTCGATCCCAAGGACCGCAATTGCGCCGTGTTTTTTATGACGCTGCGCGATTTCATCGCCGACAACAAAGAGACCGGATAGTCATTCGTTTGCCTCCGCGTCTAGAAAGGCCATGATTTCATCGCGGCGCTTGATGGTGTCCGAATAGCCCAGAGCGATCAGTTCCCGACAAAAGGCCTTTTCGAACAGCAGATAACTCAGCAGGCTGGTACCCTCCCGGTTCAGCGCCCCCAGGCCGCGCAGAAAATAGCGTACCGTGCGCGGCAGATGGTGGGCGTGCTGCTGGGCGATCTTGCTGATATCGCGGCTGGGGGAGATCACCAGCGTCTTTACCGGCTTCAGCGAGACGACGCCGCCCTCGATGTATTTTTTCGGCACCATCTCGAGGGTGCGGTTGATACGCTGCAAACGTTCCAGGTCGACCTCCATGCTGTCGAGGAACATGCTATTGAGGGCATGGCCGGCGATCTGTGCCATGGAGGGGTAGTCGCTGGTTTTTCCACGCTCAGACCCTTCATCGTCGCTGCCGCGCACACCGATCACCACCAGCTTGCTCGCCCCCAGGTGCAGCGCCGGACTGATGGGCGCGATCTGACGCATGGAACCGTCACCGAAATACTCGCGGTTGATCTTGACCGCCTCGAACAGAAACGGAATGGCGGAGGAGGCCATCAGGTGTTCGATACCGATCTTTGCCGGACAACCCACCCGGATGGCCCGGTCCCAGGGCTCGATCTCGTCGGCGCTCTGATAGAAGGTGACCGACTGGCCCGAGGTGTAGCCGGAGGCGGTGATACTGAGGGCGTGGAGATGGCCCGCTGCGATGGCGGCGCCGATCTGCTCGCAGGGCAGGTAGCGGCTCAGCAGGCGCTGCAGCGGCGCCCGGTCGAACAGGGACGAGGGGTTGTACCGGCCCAGCATGCCCCCCAACATCAGGGCGGTAAACCAGTGTGCGCCGGAGCGGGCGATGCCCCGGAAGTCGCTGCGAAATACCTTGTCGACGGTGAAGTTGCCCCACACGCTGACCAGGCGCGACACGGCGTTCTGGAAATCAGCTGAATAAATGGCCAGCGCCGCGGCATTGATTGCCCCTGCCGAGGTGCCGCACAAGACGGGAAACGGGTTGGCCGCCGCCGGGGCGCGCATCCGCGCAATCGCCTTCAGCACGCCGACCTGATAGGCGGCACGGGCGCCGCCCCCGGCCAGTATCAGGCCGACACGGCTCTGCTGTTCCTGCCGCTTGCCGCGTAGCCAAGCCATACGCCCGTTGTGACCTCCTCATTAATAACTGTCGGTTTATCCTACAGTTATTAACGGTCGGTGGTTGCCATATTATGAGTATGGCCGGCCGCTGCGGGGGCGGAGCGAGATTAGTCCTGACGACGTTTTTTCAAACTAATGATTTCGGCGGAAGGTTTGAGCTGCGGCGTACCCCCCAGGGTCTTGGCCAGACCGCCGTTGCCATAGAGGAAGTCCAGCATCATATTGGAGAGACGGACGCAGGCGGAGATGGGGGTGGAGGAGCGCTGCCGTTCGACATCGATACGCCATTGCAGACGCTTCAGCCGGTCGGATGCCTTGGCTTCGGCGATGAGCGAGTCGATCATTCTCCGGCGAGTGAATTCAAAGGCCTTCGGGTTGGTTTCGGCCAACTTCTTCCACTCGTCAAAGACAAAGGTGCGTTTACTGATTCCAGACATTAGGACCACCTCATTCTGTCGCATCCACATCCTACCCGTACGGTCAATTATATACTAAACCCAATCATGCATAAATTTGCATTTCTGATCGCCGCCGGGCCTGCCGCAAAACAGGCGTAGGGTCGGCAATGTCGAGTGCACTGACAGAACGAAGGCCAGCCGGAGTACGCTATTGGGCCGCCACAGTCAGGGCGGCCGGCGAGAAATCGGGCTAGCCGCCCAGCCCGGCAAGAACCCCGCGCAGGGCCTGGAGTGCCTCGTCGATCTGCGAGCGGGTGATGATCAGGGGCGGGGCGAAGCGCACCACGGTGTCGTGGGTCTCCTTGCTGAGGATGCCCTTGGCCATCAGCTGTTCGCAGACCGTGCGCGCCGCCACGGTGTCGGGGTGGAATTCCACGCCGATCAGCAGCCCCTTGCCACGCACCTCCTTGATCAGGGGGCTGTTTAATTCCTTGAGCGCGGTGATGAAGTAGGCACCCATCTCGGCGGCCGCCTCGATCATCCCCTCACCTTCCAGCACCCTCAGCCCCTCCAGCGCTACCGCCGCCGACAG
>JASBUE010000191.1 GCA_030148045.1 Candidatus Tenderia sp. | reverse complement strand
AGATACATGGTCAGCGGGCGGCCGCGCAGGCGCAGCATGATCGCCTCGGTGAGCAGGGCGGTGGCGGCGGCCAGCACGATGTTGATGATCACCCCCCAGCCGAACAGCCAGACGTAGGTGACGATACCGGGGATCAGGGCGTAGACCACCCGCAGCATGACGCCGGTGACTGTATCCGGGCCATGAAAATGGGGGGAGCTGGGTGTCCTCAACGTCATAAAGCGGGCCGATTATCCTTCTTGTTTTTCGTTGGCGGCGCGCCGCCGGGCGTCCGTTTCGTCCACCTGTTGTTGCTGCGCCGGGGTGAGACCGTCGGTGTTCTTGACCGGAACCGCCTGCGTCGCCTTTTTGGCCTTGGCCCGCTCCAGCGCCGCCTGTATGGCGGCCTGCTTGTCATCCTTGGCGCCCGCATCGCCGGGCGATTTTTTCACGGCGGCCTTCTTCTTGGCCAGGCGCGCCTCCTTTTCGGCCTTCTCGCGCTCGATGCGGGCGAGACGGAATTCATGCCGCCGGCGCGCCACGTCGGCCTTCTCCTTCTCCCGCTCCTGGGCCCAGATCTCGGTCTTGGCATAGCGGAAATAGTGCACCAAGGGGATGTTGCTGGGGCAGACATAGGCGCAGCAGCCGCACTCGATGCAGTCGAACAGGTTATATTCCTGGGCGCGGTCGAACTCCTGTGAGCGGGCATACCACTGCAGCTGCTGCGGCAGCAGGTCGACGGGGCAGGAATCGGCGCAGGCGCCGCAGCGAATGCAGGGCAGTATCTCGGCGGGCGGGGTGACGTTATCCCGGACCGCGGCCAGGACGCAGTTGGTGGTCTTGATCACCGGCACTGCGGTGCTGGGCATGGCAAAGCCCATCATGGGGCCGCCCATGATCACGCGGTCCACATCCCCGCGGAGGCCGCCGCATTGGTCCAGCAGTGCCTGCATCGGCGTGCCCAGCAGTACCTCCAGGTTGGCGGGTTCGGCGACGCCGTCGCCGCTGACGCTGACGACGCGCGAGATCAGCGGCTGGCCCAGGTCGATGGCGCGATGCACTGCCGCGGCGGTGCCCACGTTATGGATCACCACGCCGATCTGGTAGGGCAGGCCGTTGCTGGGGCACTCCTTGCCGGTAAGCACCATGATCAGCTGCTTTTCGCTGCCCGCCGGGTAGAGGGTGGGCAGCTGGACCACCTCGATCTCCTCCCCCTCACAGGCTTCCAGCAGGGCGGCGTAGGCCTCGGGCTTGTTGTCCTCGAGGGCGATAACACACTCCCTGGCCTGCAGGGCGTGGCGCATGATCTTGGCGCCGGCGACGATCTCCGCCGATCGCTCGCGCATCAGCATGTCGTCGCAGGTGATATAGGGTTCGCATTCGGCGCCGTTGAGAATCAGGGTGTCGATCCGGGCGCCGGCCGGATTGAGCTTGATATAGGAAGGAAAGCCGGCACCGCCCAGGCCGACAATGCCCGAGGCGCGGATCAGGTTGCGCAAGTGGCTGGCGTCCATTTCGGTATAGGGCGTGGCGTCCGGGGCGAGTTCGGTCCAGCGCTCTTCGCCGTCGGTGTCGATGATCACACACTCGCCGCTCAGACCGGAGGGGTGCGGGATGGGACGGTCCTCGATGGCGACCACGGTGC
>JASBUE010000181.1 GCA_030148045.1 Candidatus Tenderia sp. | reverse complement strand
CTCCGCTCGCGGGGCAGGCTCTCGCTCATTTGGAATAACCAAACCTCTCTCCTCGCGTCTTGATTGGCGCTTTTTCAGGCGCAACAGTGGTGAAAATGAAACCTCAACAGGCCCTAGCATGTCCCCTGTTCCGGTGCCTTGTCCGGGGAGGCGATTCTCGACCATTTTAGTAAGTTTTTCAGCATCTGCGGCTAAATTCTTGTTTTTATGGTTGCCTTTGCCTTATTCACAAAAACTGTGGATAACTTTGTGGACGAAACCGGGGTAAGCGCCGCAAGCGCCCGTCATCATTACAGATTTGTTAATCTGGCGTAACAATGATCGGCAATGATAATTTTTTAAAATCAATTAGTTACATATTGCCTCGGGTTGTCGTGTAATTTTTATGGCAATTCCGAATCAGGGCTTGTGCCGGTAGCATACATGTGTATAAAACAGCTGTCCGGCCCTAGAACGGCCGCACCACCGCCAAAATTACAACAGCGATCAGGATCAGCACCGGGAACTCATTGAACCAGCGATAAAAGAGATGGCCGTGCCGGTTGCGGTCATGTTTGAAACCGGCCACGATCCGGCCGCACCAAACGTGATAGGCGATCAGGATCAGCACCAGGGCCATCTTGGCGTGAAACCAAGCGCCGCTGTTGATACCCAGGCCATAGCCGAAGATCAGCCACAGGCCGAAGATCACCGTCAGCACCCCGCCGGGGGTCATGATGCCGTAGAACAGCTTGCGCTCCATGATCTTGAAACGCGCGTTGCTGATTGAATCATCGCTCATGGCGTGGTAGACAAACAGCCGCGGCAGGTAGAACAACCCGGCAAACCAGGTGACCATAAAGATGATATGAAACGCTTTTACCCACAGCATGTTGAAATCCCTATTGTTGAATTGGGTGCATGTGTATCACAGGTGGGTGCGGCAATGCCAGCCTTGGAATCGGCTTATTGCTCGGGCGTGGTGGGATTGCCGGTGTAGCGGTAGTGTTCCTCGATGTCCTCGCGCGTCACCACGCCAAATACCTCGTGAGCGGCGGGGGCGGCCTGATTCACCACATAAAGGGCGTCGGCGCGCTTCTGCTTCAGCAGTTCCAGGCCTTCCTGAATGGTGGCGCGCAGGTCGACAGCGCAGACGCTGCGGCGGTTGGCGGGGATCTCGTTGAGGTCGATGATCTCGTATTCGCGACTTTGCAGGTGGCGCGCCAAGTCGGCGCCGGGCAGTATGAAGGGGCGCTGTTCCGGCTCGGTCACCAGCAGCCATTGCGGATGTCGGCGCAGTAGTTCGTCGGCCTTGTCACGCTCGATCCGGGCCGGGCTGCGCACGATATCGCGCTTCATGGCATTGGCGATACTCACCCGGCGCAGTGACTGGGCCACCGGATCGTCCTGATATATCAGGCCGCGTGCCCGCATCAGGCTGATGAAGACCGACTCCTTGCCGAACAGTTGGCTGCTGATCAGGCTGGCGGCGACGATGGCCAGCATCCCCGGCAGGATAATATTGGGGTTGGCGGTCAGTTCCAGCAGGGCGATCAGCGCCGCCAGCGGCGCCTGCAGGGTGGCACCCATCATGGCGCCCATGCCAATCATGGCGTACAGGGCCGGATTGGAGACGATCTCCGGGGTCAGCAGGGCGGCAAGCAGCCCGCAGGCGGCGCCGGCGCAGGCGCCGATCACCAGGGTCGGGCCGATCAGACCGGCGGGCAGACCCAGCCCTAGGCCCACCGTGGTGGCCAGAATTTTAAAGGTCGTGATTGTCAGCAGCAGTCCCAGGCCGATCTCGCCCAGCAGGGCCTTATTGACGGTGTCGTAACCCAGGCTCATCACCTCCGGCACCAGCATGGCGCATAGGCCGACGGCTGCGCCGGCCAGGGTGGTGCGTTGCCACAGCGGCCGCGCCGTCGCTTGCTGGGAAAAGAATTGCAGGGCGTGAATGAACAGCGCCGCCAGGCAGCCGATGAACAGGCCGGTGACGAGCACGTAAGGCATTTCCCCCAGCGAGCCCAGTTGCAGGGCAGGTACCGAAAAGGCGGGTTCGGCGCCGTAGACCCACTGACTGAGAGCGGTGGCGCTGATGGCGGCGAGGATGATGGGAATGAAGCCGGCCAGGGTGTACTCCATCAACACCACTTCCATGGAAAAGACCACGCCCGCCAGCGGTGTGTTGAAAGAGGCGGCGATGGCGGCGGCGACGCCGCAGGCCACCAAGGTGCGGGTGCTGTTGTTGGGCAGGTGCAGCCACCGGCCCAGGCGGCTGCCGCTGGCGGCGCCCAGGTGGACGGCAGGGCCCTCGCGGCCCACTGAGTGGCCGCAGATGATGCTGATGGCGGCGCCGAGAAACTGCATCACTGCATTGCCGGTAGGCAGATTGGCCTGGTGATAGGCGAGCCGCTCCATAGCGTGGACCACGCCGACGGCGCGGTATTTCTTGTCCACGGCGTGAAACAACAGGCCGATCAGCAGGCCGCCGGCAACGGGCAGCAGCAGGCGCCAGGCCCAGCTTAGTGCTTCGTAGTTTTCCGGATCGCCGGCGGGAAGAAAGCCGCTCTGAGTGGTCTCCACCAGCAGGCGGAAGGCGATGATCACCGCGCCGGCGAGCAGGCCGACCAGCACGCTGAGGGCGGCGAGATGGGTCAGTTTGTCCATCATGGCCATGCGCATGTGGAAGCGCTGGCGGCGTTGCTCCGGGGTGCGTGGTGGTTTCAGTGGTTTCATCGGCAAAAACAGGCTGTTTGCTTTGTCGCTAACTTAACAGTTTTTCGACGCCGGTGTGGGCGTGTTGCGCGTGTTCAGCCTGCCTCTTTGACCAGTTCGATGTTGCTGCCCAGGCTCGGCAGCCCACCTTTGAGAACGCTCACCTCGAGGCCGTACTGGCTCAGGATGAAGGCGGCGGCCGAACTGCGCCGGCCGGTCTGGCAATAGCAGATGTAGCACCTGTCGCTGTCCAAGGCCTGGGAACGGCGATGGGCCTCGTTGAGCGGGATATTGATGGCACCCGGCAGGTGGCCACGGGCGAAATCGGCGGTGCTGCGCACGTCGATCCAGACAGCGCCCTGGTTGATCTTGTCCATGGCTTCATCGTGAGCGACCCAGTTCTGGACCGGTTCCTGCATCAGCTTAAGGAAGCTTTCCTTGTTCAGGCGCAACAGCACGCCGTCGGTCTGCATGGAGACGGTGGCGTTGCGCGGGCTGTTGGAGATCAGCGCCGCCTCACCGAAACTGGAGCCTTCGCCCAGCTGGGCCATTTCGACCGAGTCTTCGATATCTTCATCGTCATCGATCATGCGCGTGACCAGTGCCTCGCCCTGTTCGATGACATAGAAATAGTCGCCCTCGTCGCCCTGGCGGATCACCACTTCACCGGCGTTGATGCGGACCGGTTCCATCTTTTCCAGCAGCAGGTCGATGTTGGCGGCCGGCAGTTTGCGGAAATTGGGGGAGTGCTGCATCTTGTTCTTCAAGCCGCTGGTGTCGATGTTGATGATGTCGTCACCACTCATGATCACCTCTTCCGCCTCGGCAGAGGCGCTCTCGGCCCAGGTCAGCATGGTGTCGACGAGGTCGCTGTCGATGCGGATGTAGATGAGGGGGGTCAGTGCCACGGCGTGCGTCCGGCGTGGACCGTGTTCCGCCAATGGGCGGCGGCTCTTGCTGGAGCCGCCTTTGACCATGTAGGGCTAGCCGGTGGCGGGTCTGACTTCGACCTCGCCCTCGATGAGGTAGATCAGGTCGTTGTCCTGATCGCCTTCCCTGAATAGGGATTTGCCGGCCGGCAGGGCCAGTTCCCGGGTCTGCGCCGCCAGCTCGGCGATCTGTTCCTCCAGCAGTGAATCGATCGGTTGCAGACGTGCCAGCGTGGTGATGTTGACCCCGGTGTTGCTGCCGCTCATGTAATCCGTATCCTTATCGTTGACAAGTGCCGGACAGGGTTGAATTGATAGCGATCGTTGTTGTCACAGCAAATACCACTGGCAATGGGCCGTTAATCCAAGTCCTTAGCCATGTTAGAATTGTCCACTTTTCAACAACTCACTATCTCTATCGGCCAAATTATTTATGATATTAGAGTCTCGCCGCCGGTTGCGCGAAATTCCCTACAACTACACCTCTTTTTCCGACCGCGAAATCGTCATCCGCTACCTGGGTGAGGGCATGTGGGAGGTGCTCAATGAGCTGCGCGGCTCGCGTCGCACCGGGCGTTCGGCGCGCATGCTGTTCGAGGTGTTGGGGGATATGTGGGTCATCGATCGCAATCCCTTCATCCAGGATGATTTGATCGAAAATCCCAAGCGCTGGCAATCGCTCACCCATGCTTTGCATCATCGTCTGGATCAGATCGTGCTGCGCGCCGAGGGCAACGCGCTGGCCCTGCAGTTGGTGGAGAAGGCGAGCCAGGCGGTGGCCGAATTCGAACACTGGCTGCCGCAACAGGCCGAGCTGCGCGCCAAGGCCTTCAAGCGCCTGAGCAAGATCACGCGCAAGGACAATATCCAGTTCGACGGCCTGGCGCGCGTCTCCCATGTCACCGATGCCACCGACTGGCGCGTGGAATATCCCTTCGTGGTCATCAATCCCGATACCGAAGCAGAGATGGCCCACATCGTCAAGGCCTGTATCGAACTAGGGCTGACCATCATCCCGCGCGGCGGCGGCACCGGCTACACCGGCGGCGCCGTGCCGCTGCACGCCGAGACGGCGGTGATCAACACCGAAAAGCTGGAGGGCCTGTCCCAGGTCGAACTGCGCCGGCTCGAGGGCGTGGACCAGCCGGTGGCCACGGTGCGTGCCGAGGCTGGCGTGGTGACCAAGCGCGTCGCCGAGCGCGCTTACGCCAACGGCTATGTCTTCGCCGTCGACCCGACCTCGCAGGACGCCTCCACCATCGGCGGCAACATCGCCATGAACGCCGGCGGCAAGAAGGCGGTGTTGTGGGGTACCACCCTCGACAACCTGGTCTCCTGGCGCATGGTGACCCCGGATGCCAAGTGGCTGGAGGTGGAGCGCCTCAATCACAACCTGGGTAAGATCCACGACCAGGAAGAAGTAAAGTTCCGCGTCACCCGTTATGAAGCCGACGGCAAAACAATCGCCGGCGAGCCCGAGATGATCACCATGCCCGGCCAGGCGTTTCGTAAGCTGGGACTGGGCAAGGATGTCACCGACAAATTCCTGGGCGGCCTGCCCGGCGTGCAGAAGGAGGGTTGCGACGGGCTGATCACCTCCGGCGTGTTCATCCTGCACAAGGAACCCAAGTTCATCCGCACCGTGTGCCTGGAGTTCTTCGGTTCGGACCTGCGCCGCGCCGTGCCGGCCATCGTCGAGACTAAGGAGTATCTGGATCAGCACGACGGCGTCATGCTCTCCGGCCTGGAACACCTGGACGAGCGCTACGTGCGTGCCGTCAAATACAGCACCAAGGCGCCGCGCCGCGACCGCCCAAAGATGGTGTTGCTGATCGATATCGCCGGCGACGATGAAAACACCGTGGCCGACGCCGCCTCCCAGGTGGTGCGTCTGGCCAACGCCCGCGGCGCCGAGGGTTTTGTCGCCGTCAGCCCCGAGGCGCGTAAGCGCTTCTGGGCCGACCGCGGCCGTACCGCCGCCATCGCCGCCCACACCAACGCCTTCAAGATCAACGAAGACGTGGTCATTCCGCTGGCGCGCCTGGGCGATTACAACGAGGGCATCGAGCGCATCAACATCGAATACTCCACCCAGAACAAGCTGCGCATGATCGCGGCGGTGAAGGAATATCTGTCCGGCGAGGTCAGCGAGCGGCGTCTGCCGGGCGAATACGACGACAGCGACGAGGCCGATGAGATCTTCGCCGCCAAGCGTAAGGCGGCCCTGGAGCATCTGGATACGGTGGAGGCGCGCTGGCAGCGCATCTTGGATTCCCTCGATCAGGCGGCGCTGGATAACAGCCAGTTGCTCGACGATGCGGCGCGCGAAAAGGTGCAACCCGGCGATACGCTGCTGAACCTGCTGTTGCGCCGTGACCTGCGCATCTCCTATCGCCGTGAAGTGGAATGCCCCCTGAAGGAAATCTTCTACGGTCGTGATTTGGAGGGCGTGCGGGCGCGCCTGGACAAGATTCATGAAGAGATCCGTTCCAGCCGCCTGTTCGCCGCCACCCACATGCACGCCGGCGACGGTAACGTGCACACCAATATCCCGGTCAACTCCAACGACTACGTCATTATGCGCCAGGCCGATCAGATCGTCGACCTGGTGATGCGGCTGGCCACCGAGCTGGGCGGGGTGATCTCCGGCGAGCACGGCATCGGTCTGACCAAGATCCAGTATCTGGACCAGGATGCCATCGGCCGCTTCGTCGATTACAAACACAAGATCGATCCCGACGGCTGGTTCAACCGCGGCAAACTCATGCCCGACTCCGGCCTGGACAACGCCTACACGCCGTCGCTGAGACTGGTGCAGCAGGAGGCGCTGATCCTGGAGGAGAGTGAACTCGGCGCCCTCAACGAGGACATCAAGGACTGCCTGCGCTGCGGCAAGTGCAAACCGGAGTGCAGCACCCACGTACCGCGCGCCAATCTGCTCTATTCGCCGCGCAACAAGATCCTGGCCACCGGCCTGATCATTGAGGCGTTCCTCTATGAGGAACAGACCCGGCGCGGTATCTCCATTCGTCATTTCGATGAGATGAACGACGTGGCCGACCACTGCACCGTGTGCCACAAGTGCCTGGCGCCCTGCCCGGTGAATATCGACTTCGGCGATGTCACCATTCGCATGCGCACCATTCTCAAGGATCGTGCCCAACGGCGCAGCAGTCTCAGCACCCGGGCGGCCATGGCGTTTTTGAACGTCACCGACCCGGGCACCATCAAGGCCATGCGCAAGGGCATGATCCAGCTCGGCTACAAGGGCCAGCGCATGGCCTACAAGGTCGCCAAACAACTACATTGGCTGGGCGAGAAGAAGCGCCCCGCCGCCACCACCGGCAAGATGGAGATGAAGGAACAGATCATCAACTTCGTCAGAAAGCCCATGCCCGCCGGCCTGCCCATGCAGACCATGCGCGCCATGCTCGGCGTGGAAGACAATAAGGTGGTACCCATCCTGCGCGACCCGGCCAAGGTCAACGACGACGCCGAGGCGGTGTTCTATTTTCCCGGCTGCGGTTCCGAGCGCTTGTTCAGCGAGATCGGCCTGGCGACCCTGGCGATGTTG
>JASBUE010000167.1 GCA_030148045.1 Candidatus Tenderia sp. | reverse complement strand
GCGCTTGTGCCCCTGCACGGCTGGCTGCCACTGGCCATGGTGGCGCCGGCGCCGGTCAGCGCCCTGCTGCATGCCGTGGCGGTGGTGAAGGCGGGCGCCTTCGGCGTTATCCGCGTGGTCTATGATGTCTACGGCATCGAGTTCGCCGCCGGTCTCGGTGTGCTGGGCGGGCTGGCGCTGCTGGCCGGCGCGACCATCGTCTATGCTTCGCTGCGGGCCCTGTTTCAGGACGATTTGAAAAAACGGCTGGCCTATTCCACGATCAGCCAGGTCTCTTACATCATCCTGGGCGTGGCCATCTTCGGGCCGCTGGCCACCATTGGCGGTATCACCCACCTGGTGCATCAGGGCATTATGAAGATCACCCTGTTTTTCTGCGCCGGCAACCTGGCCGAGACCCTGCACATCCATCGCGTCAGCGAGATGGCGGGAGTGGGGCGGCGCATGCCCTTGACCATGGCCGCCTTCACCATCGGCGCGCTGGGCATGATCGGCCTGCCGCCGTTGGCGGGGTTTGTCAGCAAGTGGTTTCTGGGGGTCGGCGCGGTGGGGCGCGAGATGGGCTGGGTGCTGTGGGTGCTGGCCGCCAGCAGCGCCCTCAACGCCGCCTATTTTCTGCCCATTCTCTACACCGCCTGGTTCAAGCGGCCGGAGCGGCAATGGCATGAGGAGTATCCGCGTGCCCGCTTCGAGACCCGCTGGATGCTGTTGTGGCCCCCCGTGTTCACGGCGTTGCTGGTGCTGCTGGCCGGCCTGTTCGCCGCCAGCATGTATAGCCCGCTGGGCTGGGCCAAGATCATCGCGGCACGGGAGTACCTGCAATGAGCGCCGTGCTGCTGTTTCTGACGCCTCTCTTCCCGCTGCTGCTGGCGTTTGCGGTGCTGCGCTGGCCCGCGCTGTCGCGCTGGAGTGCCCTGGGTCTGGCGCCGGCCCTGCTAGTGTTGCTCGTGCTGGATATAGACAGTAGCGCACGTTACCAGTGGTGGCTGCTGGGCAGCGAGATGGGGCTGGACCGCACCGCCTTCGTGTTCCTCTGTTTCACGCTGGTGTTGTGGCTGGCGGCGGCGCTCTTCGCCAACAGCGAGATCGAGGCGGCGGGACGGCCGCGCTTCGGCCTGTTTTTCCTCATGACCATGAGCGGTAACCTGGGCGTGATTTTGGCCCAGGATGCGGCGACCTTTTATCTCTTCTTCGCGCTCATGAGCTTCGCCTCCTACGGGCTGGTGATACAGCGCGGCGGTAACGCGGTGCGGCGTGCGGGGTTTGTCTATCTGACCGCTGTCATGATCGGTGAGGTGGCCCTGTTCGTCGCCTTCGTTATCCTCGACGGCCACGCCGGCGGCATCGGTTTCGATTTGCTCGGCAACACCCCTCTCCCCGATGGGGCCATGCCGCTGCTGCTGATCGGCTTCGGCATCAAGAGCGGCCTGCTGTTGCTGCACGTATGGATGCCTTTAGCCTATGCCGCCGCACCCAGCGCCGCCGCGGTGGTGCTGGCCGGGGCCATGGTCAAGGTTGGTCTGCTGGGCTGGCTGCGTTTTCTGCCGCTGGGCTGGGAGACCTCGCCGCTGTGGGGCGAGCTGTTGCTGGTGGTCGGCTTTGTCGGCGCATTTTACGGTGTGGTGGTCGGCTTGTTGCAGCGCGACCCCAAGGTCATTCTGGCCTACTCCAGCGTCAGCCAGATGGGGCTGATGACGGCCCTGGTGGGGCTGGGACTGATAGCGCCACAGCAGTGGCCCCTGCTGCTCACGGCGACGCTGATCTATGCCACCCACCACGCCATTGTCAAGGGCGCTCTGTTCATGGGCTTGGGGGAGCTGGCTGCCGCCAGGCGGCCGTGGCAGCGGCGCGGATTGCTGGCGGGGTTCGCGATCGCCGCCCTGGCCCTGGCTGGTGGTCCGGCGCTCAGTGGCGCCGTCGCCAAGCTGGCTTACAAATCAAAGACCGCCGGCATCGTGGAACTGGAGTTGTTACTGGGTCTCTCTTCACTGGCCACTGCCCTGCTCATGGCGCGGCTGCTCGATTGTTTACGCTATCTGCCGCGCTCGGATCGCGCGCTCGCTCAGGGCCCCTGGTATCTGTTGCTGATCGTATTGTTGGCCTGGCCCTGGTTGTGGCCGACGGCGCGTGAGTACCTGTTGAGCGGCCTCACGGCAGGGCACCTGGTCTCGTCCCTGTGGCCGGTCCTGGCGGCCGGGGTGGGCTATGGATTGTTTGCTTGGCTGAGGCGTTTTATACCGCGCGATATAGATGTGACCGTGCCGGCCGGAGATGTGTTGCCGATATTCGCGACACTGGTGCGCTGGCTGGGACAGCTGTCCGCTGCCGCCGCCCGGGGGATGGCGGGGTGGGCACAGGCCGCGTCTGCGATGTGGCGACAGTCGGGGGACGGCATGCGGCGCTGGCTGCGGGTGGCCGAATTTGAAAAATTGTTGTTGCGCTGGGAGGTCGCGTGGGGATTTTATCTGGGGTTGATCGTGATGTTGCTGGTGGCGGGAGGTGTCTTGTGATCACTGGTGCGCTGCCGCTTGGATAAAAGCAGGGGGTGTCGGTGCCATGCTCGGCCGCCTCAGGTGGAAATCCCCGTATCATGGGTCATTGCCGCACCCCGGCCCGGCGTAGCAGTCGTTTTTCGATTTCCACCATAAACAGCACGCTGGCGGCCACCGGGACGATCAGTCCCCAACTGCTCAGGCTCAGCGCCGTGGTGCCGAACAGGGCCTGGGCGGGGGCGGCATAAGTGAACAGCAATTGCATAATCAGCAGGATACCGATGGCCCAGAGCACGTAGCGGTTGCCGAAGAAGCCTTCACGATTGAATACCGATTCAGTGATATAACGGGTGTTGAAGAGATAGAAGATCTCGAACATCACCAGGGTGTTCACCGCCACGGTGCGGGCGTAGTCGAGTTCCGCGCCTTGACTGCGGTACCACAGAAACAGGCCGAAGCTGCCGGCGACGATGAGGGCGGAGACGAAGGCGATGCGCCACACCAACATCTTTGACAGAATGGGGGCGCGCGGGTCGCGCGGCGGGCGGCGCATGACATCGGCCTCGGGCGGTTCGAAGGCCAGCGCCAGGGCCAGGGTGACGGCGGTGATCATGTTGACCCACAGGATCTGCACCGGGGTGATGGGCAGGGCGCGGCCGAGCAGGATGGCGGCGATCAGGGTGAAGGCCTCGCCGCCGTTGGTGGGCAGAATGAACAGGATGGCCTTTTTCAGATTGTC